>NZ_JAALEB010000069.1:0-11850 GCF_014145165.1 Dietzia sp. Cai40
CCTCATCGGCTCCCAGTCGGGACGTCGCACCCGGACCGTGTCGCACTCAACCTCTACGGCACTCGCCCCATGCCCCTAAAGGGTGACGGGTGAAAGCACTTTCGTCAAGGATCTGGCACGGTCGGTTGCCGGATCGGTTCCCGACCAGTCCTCGTCAGGAGGGCAGATCCGGGATCCTCGACAGTTTCCACACGCCGTCGATCCTGTCCAGACCGACGAGATAGGTGCCGCTGGTACTTCCCGCAGCCGCGCCGTCCCTGGTCATCGACACATCCTGGACCAGCAACACCTCGGCCTTGTCGCCCTGCAGGTAGGCGAGACCGGCCTCGCGGACCTCTGCGTCGACGCTCGTCGCGGACTGCTCGTAGCTGTCACGCAACGCGGGCCAGTTCTCGTCCAACTCGTTGACGAGCTTCGGGGTGAGGAATTCCCCCAGGGAATCGTGATACTCGTCGAGGGTCTCGTGATCGATCGCCACGAGCCGCTGGACGTTGGTCGTCGCTGCCGAGAGGACCTCCTCGGTGGCCTCCCGGTCAACGAACGCCCTGTTGTCCACGTCGACCCCGGGTTCCGTCGCCAGGAACGCCCCGATGGCCCCGGCGGCCAGCCCCGTCGCGATGGCGGAGTACGCGATCGTGCGACCACCGGGCCGACGGCCGGCACGCCGTTCCCCGCGACCCGCCCCGGTTCCGTCGCCGCCCACCTCGTCGTCTCGTGCGTCCCACGACGTGGGGTCCGTGGCGGTCCCGCCCTCGGGTCGGGTCTGTCCGGCGTGTCCGGCCAGCCGCCTACGGGGCGCCGGATTGACCGACTTCTGGGTTCTCTTGATCGGTGGCATCAGCGACTGTCGTCCTTCGTCATCGTCCGGCGGAGGTGGTCGGCGCGGGGGTCGACTCCTCCTCTGTGGCCGGGTCGTCCTGTTCCTCCGGCGCGTCGAGTTCCTGCACGGACCGGCTGGACTCGCCCACCGGGACCGTCACGCCCACCTGGTTGACCGCGTCGGCCTTCCAGGTGCCGTCCTCTCGCGTCAGGTCCACGCGCATCGCCTGACGGCCGGTGATGTCATCCTGGCCCTCCCGCTCGGAGTGGGCGGTGAACACCACCAGGACGGCGGCGTCGCCGGCCTCGAGGTCCAGGGTCTCGACAGCGGTGTGCGAGACCGTGGCCGTGGTGACCGCCTTCTGCTCCACGACGCGCGTCCGCACATCGTCGGCCCACTGCTCCTGCTCGGTGAGGAACTCGCCGGTCGAGGCCTCTGCCAGCTGCTCCAGCGAATCGTCGACGTTCCGGTGGTCGAAGCTGAACGCGTTGATGATCACCTGGGCGGCGACGTCGGCGGCCGCCTCGCGCTCGGACGCCACCTCCTGTGCCGACCGCGCCTGGGCGTAACGCACCCCGAACACCCCCAACGTCGCCAGCCCCGCCACGAGGATGATCGCCGCGAGGACCACCAGCCATCTCGGCACGGTCCCCGTCCCCGCGGGGCGGCGCGCGCCCCCCTCCGTTCCCTGCGAACTCATGGCGGCGACGCTACCGGACCCGCCGTCCGCCGAGTCGCCGCCCGGCCGCGCGGTCACCGGGGAATCAGCCCCTGCAGGACCGCGAGCTGCGTGGCCGCCACGGACAGGTTGGCCTTGTCGGGGTCGATCTTGGGCTTGGTGTCCCACGGCTGCGGCATGTCCGGGTGCGCGTACTCCACCCGGTCGGCACCGCGGACCGCGGTGGGGCTGCCGAAGGGCACGGTGCACTGCGCGTCGTAGTTGGGCGGGAAGTTCTGTTCCTGCCAGTCGAAGGACGGGTCCTGCGCCTTCATCTGGTCGATGATCTCCCACGTACCTTCGTACCCCTGCGTACACGCTGGTGGGTTGTTCGTCTCGAGGGACAGACCGAAGTGGATGGTCCCGTCCCCAGGAGCGACGGACATCCCGCCGGCGGCCAGTGCCGGCAACAGCTGCAGGAGCACCTTGAACGACGGCGCCAGTGGATCTATTGTCTTCATCGTCGCCGACAGGTTCCGCACGGCTCCAGAGAGCGGGGCGCCGGAGTTCTCCACCAGATAGCGGGTCTCGTCGGCGAACTCCGGTCCCGTGGTGATCAGCCGTTCCAGGTCGGAGTCCGAGTCACGCAACGCCTCGGTGACCGTCCTGAGATCGCGGGAGAAACTGACGATCTCGCCGGACTGGTCGGCCTGCGTCTCCAGGACGGTCGCCCCGTCGCGGATCAGCGTCTGCAACTGCGGCATGGTGCGGATACCGGACTCGGAAATCCGGATGAGGGAGTCCGAGAGTCGCTCCAGTTGGGGTCCCCGGCCCTGGAACGCCTTGCCGAGTTCATCGACGGTCACCTCGAGATCGTCCAAGGGGACCGATCGGGAAAGGTCGTCGACGGAGGCCAACAGGTTCTCGACGGGTACCGGCAACGCCTCACGTCCGGCGGAGACCACGTCCCCGTCCTCGAGATACGGCGCCGAGCTGCTGTTGGGTCGCAAGTCCACGTACTGCTCTCCGATGGCGGAGCGGTTGGCGACCACGGCCTCGGTGTCCGCCGGGACGTCGGGGGCGCTCGAGTCGAGGTCGAGCTCGACTCGCACACCGTCGTCGGTGAGCGAGAGCTCGCCCACCCGTCCGATCGCCGTGCCGCGGTAGTTGACGGCCGCGTTGGTGAACACCCCGCCGGTCTCGGGTAGGTCCAGATAGACCTGGTACTGGCCGATCCCGAACAGCGAAGGTAAGCGAACGTAGTTGGCACCTACATAGGTGATCCCGACCGCGGCGATCACACAGAAGGCGATGAGCTGGGTGCGGAGTGTCTTGCTCATCGGTTTCCTGGCTCTCCTGGTTCGGGCAGGTAGTTCTCGGAGAACTCCGAGACTCCTGGTGCGGGCTTGGGCACCACCGCCCGGTCCATGACCGGCGGGACCGGCAGGAGCGGCAGCACGATGGTCGTCCGCCGGTCCGGGCCGTTGTCGCCGACCCACGGGTTCTGCGGGTCCACGACGTAGGGCCCGCTCGTGGTGTTCGGACGGCGAACCACCGGTTCGCCCTGATTCGCCCCCAGATTCCGGAGCGTCTCAGAGATCGTCGCGTCCACGGAGAGAAAGATGTTGGCCGCGCCGCCGACGGTCGCCGGGATAGACGAGTCCGGGAACGGGAAGGTGGGGACGAAACCGATCAGTTCGATGAGCTCCGGAGTCGACTCGCCGAGGGACTGCAGCACAGGGCGCAGCGCCCGCAGGTCGGCGATGAGGTCCTCCCTGCTGGTGAGCAGGACTTCCGAGCCGACCTGGCCCAGTGTGTCGACCCGGCGCAGCATCTCCACGAACTGCGAGCGCTGCTCCTCGAGCACCGCCACCCCGGCGGGCAGCTCGTCGAGCGCCGCCTCGATCTGCTGGCGCTGATCGTTGGCACGCGACGTCATGAGGTTCACGCCCTCGAGGGCTTCGGTGATGCTGTCGCGCTGCCGGTTCAGGCCCCCGATGAGCTCCTCCGCCGATCGCAGGGTCCGGGTGAGATCCTCCTCGCGGCCGTCGGTGGCCTTGCGCAGTTCGGCCACGATCGGTTGCAGTTGGTCCACGCCGCCGCCGTTGAGCAACAGCGACAGCGCGCCGAGAACCTGCTCGATGTCGGTAGCCGTGCGGGTGTCCGAACTGGCGATGACGTCACCGCCGGACAGCTCTCCGGTGGGCGGCTCGTCCTCCGGCGGGCTGAGCTGCACGAACTTCTCGCCAAGGAGATTGGTCTGCTGGATCGAGGCCTCGACGTTGGCGGGGAGCTCCATGTCGCCGCGGAGGACGATGTCCACCTCTGCGGTCCACCCGTCCTCCGCCAGCGAGATACCGGACACGCGACCGGCGTCAAGACCATTGACCTTGACCGACGACTGCAGGACCAGGTCCAACACATCGTCGAAGCGGACGGCCACGTGCATGGGGTCCTCACCCAGGTCCGCGCCACCCGGCAGAGTGTAGTCCTCCAGATTCAACGAGCACCCCGCCGCGACGGCGGCCACGAGCGCGCTGGCACCGACCGCGCGGACGGCGCGACCGAGGATGGGCGTGGTCGGCCGGATCATCCCCGTCCCCCTTCCGAGGCGGGCGTCATCGGCCACCCGCGATTGCCCTGGACCGTCCCGGGAACCGGGACAGACTGATTCATCTCGCCAGCGAGGATGCCCAACGGCAGATCCGGGTTCGACGCTTGTAGATCGGCGTTGCGCTGCGGCGCGAGAGCCTCGCAGGCCTCGATATCGGCGCGCCGGAGGTTGTCGAGTTCGGCCAGCATCTGGTCCCCGGGGTTCAGGCGGCCAAGTGTCATGAGCTGGCACAGGACGCCGGCCGGGTCCTGCAACTCCGGGATGCCGAGACGTAAGGACAACAGCCCGGCCTCGGGGTCGTAGGCGCCGAGGAGGTTGGACAGAGCCAACGGAGCAGTCTTGAGGATCTCCTCGATGTCGCCCCTCTGGTCCGCGGTGATCTGACTGAGTCTCACCAAACGGTCCGCATTGCTGCGGATCACGTCCTGGTTGTCCCGCACGACACGCGCGACGTCCGCGAGGGCGTAGCTCAGTTCGGCGAGGGCGCCCTGGAGGTCCTCGCGCTGACCAGCGACAGTCTGGTTGAAGGTCGACATCTGGGAGTTGAACTGCCTCACCTGGGCATCGTTCTGCGCGAGCATCGTGACGAACGACTGCAGATTGACCACGGTCTCGCTGATGTCCTGACTCGAATCCGCCAGCGTCGTCGCGGCCTGCGACAACTCGTCGATCGACCGCCCGAGTGCGGCACCGTTGCCTCCGAGCGTGTCCGCGGACGCGGTGACGAACCGGTCGAGAGCGCCGTCCTTGTTGGCACCCTCCGGGCCGAGAGCATCGGTCAGTTCCTCCACCGAGGCGTAGAGCTTGTCCACCTCGACCGGTGTCGCGGTCCGCTCGAGGGGGATGTGCGCGCCCGATTCCATCTTGGGGCCGCCTGAGTAGGCGGGCAGTAGTTGGACGTTACGGTCAGGGACGACCGAGGGCGTCACCTGGACCGCCTTGGCGTCCGCCGGGACGTCCACGCCCCGGCGGACGTGGAACTCGACCTCGACGGTCTCCCCCATCGGGGTCACCTTGTCGACGGAACCCACCGTGACCCCCAGGATCCGGACATCGGAGCCCTCCGATATTCCGACGGCTGTCGGGAAGGTGGCGGTGATGCTGGTGCGTCCGAACCCCGTGACGGCGAGGAAAATCACAGTCACGGCGGCCACGACGACGACGAGCAGCAGCCCGACGAACGAGTACGGCATCTTCTTGTGCATCAGTTGATCCCACTCTGTCTGGCCGGCGCGCGGGCGCCGGGATAGAAGGGCGGCTCAGGAATACCCGGCGGGACGAGGTTGGTGACCACGGTGTCGAACCATCTGCCCGAGCCCAGAATGTTGGAGTACAGCCGATAGAAGGGCCCGAGGTTGTGGATGGATGCCCTCAGCTCTTCCTCGTGGTCGGTCAACACCGCCAGGGCGGAGTCGAGACTATCCAGGGTCGGCTTGAACTCGGCCTCGTTCTCCGCGACGAACCGGCGGAGTTCGATCGACAGTCCGCGCGTGGAGGCCAACACCAGCTTGAGACTCTCGGCGCGGTCGTTGAGTTCGCCCAACAACTGTCCGGTGCCGATGATCAGGCGCCGGAAGTCGTCATTACGGTCCGCCACGATCTGGGAGCTCGTACGCGTGGCCTCGAGTAGGTTCCGCAATTCGGCGTCCCGGCTGGACACGGTCTGCGACAGACGCGCCATGCCGTCGACCGCGCCCCGGAACTCCTCGGGCGACGCCTGCATCGCATCGGTGAGTGTGTCCAGGCTCGCTGCCAATTTGGCGTCATCGATCTCGTCGAGCGTCTCCGCTGCGGAGGAGAAAGCTGTGACCACGTCGTACGGGGCCACCGTCCGCTCAAGCGGGATCGGCTCCGACGTGTCGAGTTCCCCGGTTCCCGCCGGCGTGAGCGCGAGGTACTTCTGGCCGAGCACGGTCTTGAGCTGGATGCTCGCCCGGGTGTCGTCACCCAGCCAGGCGTCCTTGACCCGGAAGCCCACGGCCACCTTGTCGCCGTCGAGCGCCACGTCGGTCACGACGCCAACCTTGACGCCGGCCACGCGGACCTCGCTACCGTCCGCTAGCCCGGCGGCCTCGGAAAAGTAGGCTGTGTATTTGGGTCCCGCCCCGACGATCGGTAGCGCGTCGAGTCTGAACGACACGGCGGTCAGGGCGAGGATCACCAGGACCCCGATCGCTCCGATGGTGGCGTTGCTGAACCTCGGCTCGTTCGCACTGCGCTTGCTCATGGGATTCCCCCTGCGTGGCACCGGGGCGCGACGTTCGTGTACACCGGCTGATTGATCGTGGGACCGCCGCTCGGAAGAAGGTTGGGCACGTTGGTGCCTGGGCCGTGCACCACGTCGAGTCCACAGAGATAGAACTGGAGCCAGGACCCGAACGAACCCATCCTGATGAGGTTGTCGGTCTTGCGCGGCAGGTTGATGAGAACCTCGCTGAGCGTGTCGCGGTTCGTCGTGATCTGGTCGGTGACCACCTTGAGGTGGTCGAGCGAATCCGTCACGGCGGGCCGCGTGGCGGTGACGATGTTCTCCGCCGACGAGGTCAGATCCGCCATCGAGTCGAGCGAACTGCCGATAGCGTCGCGCTCGTCGGCGAGTCCCTCGACGAGTTGCCTGGTGGTCACCACGAGCTGCTGGAACTGCACGTCCCGCTCGTTGATGGTCTCGAGGACCCGGGTGAGGTTGTCGATGACTTCGCCGATCACCTGATCCCGATCGGCCAGGTGGTTGGTCAGCTCACCAGTCTGGCGGACCAGGCTCGTCACGGTGCCGCCCTCCCCTTGCAGTACCCGCACCAGCGAGTCGGCGAGCGCGTTGACGTCCTCCGGCTGCAGGGTCGTGAAGAGCGGGCGGAAACCGTTGAACAGCGCCGTGAGATCGACCGCGGGCGAGGTCTTCTCGATTCCGATCGTGCTCCCTTCCTCCAGGGCCGATTGGACGGGTCCGGGCTCCCGGGAGATGTTCAGGTACCGCTGGCCGATCATGTTCCGGAACCGCAGTGCCAGGTGCACGTTGGCCGGCAGCGTGCGGTCGCCGGCCAGGGTGAAGTCCACCTTAGCCAGGTCGCGTTCGTGGATCTCCATCCCGGTGATGTTGCCCACCACGACGCCGGCTATCCGGACGTCGTCGCCCTCCTCCAGCATGGTCACGTCGGAGAAGATCGCAGAGTACTCCGTACCTTCCGCCCGGGTGCCGCCCCTGATGGTCACGGCGAGGACCGAACTGAGCAGCACTGTGACCACGATGAAGACCACCAGTTTGACGAATGACCCCAGCAGGCCGCCACGGAATAGGGCCTTCAGTTTGGCGTTCATCGGAAACCGACCTCCGTTCCGCGAAGCGCCGGGGCGCCGATCTGGCCGATCCAGGCAGGGATCTCCTGCGCGCCGCGCGAGGACGCGACCCCCAGGACGGTTCGGACGGTGTCGGTCTCCAGCGGCGAGCCGGCGTAGGCCATAGCCACCACGTCGGTGTCCTGACCCGCGGTCACGGTTGACGGAAACGGCATATTGGGCTGCTCGGGCACCGCCCGCCCGGGAGCCGGGGGAACCGAGCCACGGTTACGGAGTGCCGGAACCGGCCCGTCCCGGAGAAGCGGATTGGGCAGAGTCGGGATGAACGCGGGCCCCGGATTGCGGGTGGGGATCTGGTAGCTCCCGTCGGCGATCGCCCCGCCGGGGGCCCCACCGAAGTAGAACGGCTCCTGCGCCGGGTCGTAACAGCGGGGACCGCGGGTGTCGAAGAACCGCGGCTCGTCCTGGTTGGGCACGTAACGCCCTCTGGGATTGACGAGCTCGAGCGTCACCCGGATGGCGGGGTGCTCGGTGCCCACGCCCAGGATGGCATCGGACCGGTCCAGAAGTGTCATGAAATTCCCCACCGAGCACGGCAGTGCTGGCGAATACTCAGCCAGGTACTCCAGGGAGGTGCGCGAGTCCACCGCCAGGGAGATGAGGTCGTTGCGGTTAGCGGCGAGGAAACCGGTGAGGACCTCGGACGATTCGCTGATCCGCCGCAGTCCGTCGGCGATGTCGGGGCGGCGCTGGACCACCGTGTCGCCGGTGGTGCGCAGAGCGTCCAGAGCGTTGATGAGATCAGGCAGCGCCTCGGAATAGGTCTGGGAGAATGTCGCCAGATCCTCCAGCCCGGATTCCAGAGCGGGCAACTCCTGGTTGATGCCGTCGAACACCTGTCCGATCTCGACCAGGCTGGCGCCGATCTCGTCCCCACGGCCTGACAACGCCTGGTTGATCGCGCCGAGCGTGCCCGCCAGTTTCTCCGGCGGGACCGCCTCGAGAACGGGGAGTAGCCCGTCCAGGACGCGCCCCAACTCGATCGCGTTGCCGCGGGTGTCCTGCTCGATGGTCGCTCCCGGTTCGAGCGTCCCCACGGGCTGATCGGGGAACCCCAGGTCGACGAACCGCTCACCGAACAACGTCTTGGGGAGCAGGCGGCCACTGACGTTGGCCGGCAGTTGTTCGATGAGCGCCGGGTCGAACTCCATGTTGACCTGCACGCGGTCCCCGTCGGGTTCGACACCGGAGACGCGGCCCACGAGGACACCGCGCGCCTTGACGTCGGCGTCGTTCGGCAGCGCGAACGCCATGTCGTCGGTGTACAGGGTGACGCCGTCCGAGTCGGTGAAGGCGCGGTTGTAGATCGCGATGGTGGTCCCGACGAACGCCAGGACGATAATGATGAAAAGGGCGGCCAGCAACCGCTTGGAGAGTACGGAGAGCTCGTTCATCCCGCCACCCGCACCGTCGTGGTCGTGCCCCAAAGTGCCAGTCCGACGAAGAAGTTCAGGATCGCCACCACGACGATCGTGGTGCGGACAGCGCGCCCCACCGCCACGCCGACGCCGGCCGGGCCCCCGGACGCGGTGTAGCCGTAGTAGCAGTGGATCATCACCAGCACGAAGGCGAAGATGATCACCTTGATGAAGGAGTAGATCACGTCTTCCGGAGGCAGGAACAGATGGAAGTAGTGGTCGAACGACCCTGTGGACTGTCCTTGAATCATGGTGTTGACTCCCCGCGTGGCGAGGTATGACGAGAGCAGACCCACGACGTAGAGCGGAATGACGGCGATGAACCCGGCGATGACCCGAGTGGTGACGAGGTACGGCACGCTCGGAATCGCCATGACCTCCAAGGCGTCGATCTCCTCGGAGATCCGCATGGCACCGAGCTGGGCGGTGAAACCGCAGCCGACGGTTGCGGACAGGGCGAGTGACGCCACGACGGGCGCGACCTCACGGGTGTTGACGTAGGCGGACAGGAAGCCGGTGAGGACCGAGCTGCCGATCTGGTCGAGGGCTGCGTACCCCTGCAGGCCGACGACGACCCCGGTGAACCCGCTCATCATGACGATGACGCCGATGGTTCCACCGAGCACCGCCAGGGTGCCGACGCCGAAGGTCACTTCCGCGATCAGACGCAACACCTCGTGCCGGTAGTGGACGATCGTCTGGGGAATCCAGCGGATAGCCCTCAGGTGGAAGGCGAGCTGGTCACCCAGGGAGTCGAACGAGTTGACCGGGCCACGGACGAGGGCCCTCAGCCGGGCCCGCGTGGGTCCGACATCGGTATGGATCGCCATTACGACCCCTTCGGGGGAACGATCTGCAGGTACATCGCCGTGAGGATGAGGTTGGCGAAGAACAGCAGGAGGAATGTGAGGACCACGCCCAGGTTGACGGCGTCGCCGACCCCCTTGGGTCCGCCCTTGGGGTTCATCCCGCAGTACGAGGCGACCACGCCGGCGATGAGTCCGAAGATCAGGGCCTTGATCGAGGACATGATGAAGTCGGGCAGCTGGGCGAGGGCACCGAACGACATCAGGTAGGCGCCCGGTGTGCCGCCCTGCAGCATGATGTTGAACACGTAACCGCCGGAGATCCCGACGATGGAGACGAGTCCGTTCAGGAGCACCGCGACGAGCATCATGCCGAGCACCCGGGGGACGACGAGCCTCTGGATGGGGTCGATCCCCAGGACGCGCATCGCGTCGAGCTCCTCGCGGATGGTCCGGGCACCGAGGTCGGCGGCCACCGCCGAACCGGCGGCGCCCGCGATCAGCAGTGAGGTCACCAGCGGCGCACCCTGTTGGACGACGGCGAGGACGCCGGTGGCCCCCGTGTAGGCCTCGGCGCCGAGCTGCTGGACGAGCGACCCGGTCTGCATCGCCACGACGGCCCCGAACGGGATCGCCACCAGTGCCGACGGGAGGATCGTCACCGAGGCGATGAACCAGGACTGCTCTATGAACTCACGGAACTGGAACGGTCGCCTGAAGACCCCTCGTAGCACGTCGAGGAACAGTCGGAATACCTCGCCGGCCCCGCCCACCGCGGTCCGGAAGCCTCCTCCGACATCAGCCGGTGACATACCGGCCCGTCCTTCTGGATGCTGGGTCGTACTCTCCGCCATCAAATCCCCCCGGTTCGGTCGACGCGTCAATTCTCGTCGGACCCGTAGTGCTCGTCCACTCCGGACGAGTTGGAGCCCGCGTCCGACTGCGACGAGGTGGCCCCTGCAGGCGCCGACGCGGCGACCTTACCGTTGCCGTGACCGCGAGAGGCCCATTCCTCGCGGATGGCCTGCTGCGCACCCTCCGGCAGCGTGTCGAGCATCTCTGCCACACGCTTCTCACGGCGGATCTCACCCCGGCGCTCGGGGCCGCCCGGGGTGGGCTGCATCTGTGGCGGGACACCCGTGACCTCGTCGGCTCCCGGGGACCCGTCGTTGTGGCCGGCGTCCGCCTGTGCCTGCTCCTCGCGCATCTGCGCGTCGTCCTTCTCCTCGGACATCCCGATCGGTCCCAGCTTGGAACCGCGCAGGAACTGGCGGACCGAGGGCTCCTCGCTCGTGAGCAGCACCTCGCGGGGACCGAACATCACGAGCTTCTTGCGGTAGAGCATGCCCAGGTTGTCCGGGACGGTCCGGGCGAGGTTGATGTTGTGCGTCACGATGAGGATGGTGGCGTCGATCTGCGCGTTGATGTCGATGAGCGACTGCGCCAGGTACGTGGTGCGCACCGGATCGAGCCCCGAGTCCGGCTCGTCCACCAGGATGATCTCCGGGTCCAGGACCAGCGCACGGGCCAGGCCGGCGCGTTTGCGCATCCCTCCGGAGATCTCGGCGGGGAGCTTGCCCTCGGCCCCTGTGAGGCCGGTGAGCTCGAGCTTCTCCATGACGATGCTACGGATCTCGGACTCGGACTTGCGGGTGTGCTCACGCAACGGGAACGCCACGTTGTCGTAGAGGTCCATGGAGCCGAACAGCGCCCCGTCCTGGAACAGGACGCCGAAGAGCTTGCGGATCTCGTAGAGCTCCTTGACGGTGCACTGGAGGATGTCCGTGCCGTCGATGATGATCTTGCCGCGCTCTGGACGGAGCAGGCCGATCAACGACTTGAGGAAAACCGACTTTCCTGTGCCCGACGGACCCAGGAGCGCGCTGACCTCTCCCACGGGAAGGGTGAACGAGACGTCCTCCCAGATCGCCTGCGTTCCGAAGGACTTGGTCAGACCTTCGACGGATACCTCTGCGCCCACGACACCACTCCTCACTGCAGCCATCATCTGTGGCCACGGTCACTATAAACTACCGCTCCGGAGGCATGCTTTGTTACATCCCGTGGAAAAGTGTTTCGTTTTCGCGGCCAGAGGGCAGGCGGGCGTGAGGAAACGGGCGAGTGGAACGCAAATAGGACAGGGACGGCCCGGCGATATCGCCGGGCCGTCCCTGGTGAAG
>NZ_JAALEB010000006.1:0-5235 GCF_014145165.1 Dietzia sp. Cai40
GCGCTGGCGGCGGCCGGCCCGGACGCGGCGGTGATGGGCGGCGGACAGATCTACGCCGCCGCGCTCGGCTCAGCCGACGAGTGCCTGGTCACCGAGATCGACGCGGACGCCCCGGGGACCGTGCTGGCCCCGGAGCTGGACGGGACGTGGGAGCGGGTCGAGGTCGGCGAGTGGATCACCGATCCGCGGAGCCGCGTCGAGGGGCACGACGACGAGGTCCGGCACCGGCACACGGTGTGGCGGCGGCGCGGTCGAACCGCCTAGAACCACTTCCACGTCTTGGGGATCCGCTCCCCCGCCGCGAGGATCTTGATCTTCACGCCGGCCATGAAACCGTTGATCTCGAAGTCCAGATGCGGGCCACCACGGATGTCGTAGCGGCCCTCGTCGATCTTGAGCTCGGACCACGTCCGGTTGCCGGTCACCGCGACCGAGACCCCCGGGGGGAGCAGGATCTTGGCGTTGGCGGCCCACAGGTCGAGCTGGATGTGGGTGCGCGGGCGGTCGACCACGGCCTCACGGGCGTCGAGGTAGATCTCGCCCATCCAGGACGTCAGCCGGTAGTCGTCCGGGAGGGACCACCGGCCTTCCCGCTTGAGCGTGTCGAAGACCGAGGTCTTCTTCCGGCTCTCGTCGACGGTGATCGCCCCCGTCGGCCGGGTGGCCGGTGGCTGCGCCGAGGAAGGGGTGGGCCCCGCGCCGGGACCCAGCGGCAGTCCGCTCAGGGCCACCTCCAGCTCGGCGGGGCAGGTCGCGGACCAGATCCTGGCGGCCCGGTCCGAGAACTCGGCGAGGGACAGCTCTCCCCGCCCCACCATCGCCTCCAGTCTCTGCTGAGCGAGGGCCCGCGGGTCGGTGTGCGGCTCCTGGGTCATGCCCCCAGGTTACTCAGCGGGTGAGGTCCTTCATCATCGACCGCATCTGCGCGGACAACTCGTCGGCCATGTCCTGCAGGCCGCCCGAGATGACCTGTGCCAGCAGCGCCGGGTTCTGTGCCTCGATGACGCAGCCCCCGGAGGACTCGCGGACCACGACGTTGCAGGGCAGCAGCAGCGCGACCTCCTTGCTCACGTCGAACGCCTCACCGGCGAACCCGGGGTTGCACGCCCCGAGGATCAGGACGCGCTCGATGTCCTTGTCGATCTTCTTCTTGAGCGTGGCGGTGAGATCGATCTCGTGGAGGATCCCGAAGCCGCGGTCGGCGAGCGCCTCGCGGGTCGCCTCCACCGCCTCGTCGAATCCCATCGCCGTGTACGTACCGATTCCGACGTCCATGTCGCAGTCCTCACGTCTGTGGTCGGGTGATGTCTTCCGCGTACCGGGGCCAGCATCCCACGGCCCCGGGGAGCGGTCAGGCGAGCGAGAGGAAGAGCTTCTCCAGCTCGGCCACGGTGATCCCGTCCTCGCCGGTCTCGCCGTCGCCCGCGAGGCATTCCTGGATGTTGGAGCTGATGATCTTGAACCCGGCGCGGTCCAGCGCCTTGGAGACCGCCGCCAGCTGGGTGACGACGTCCTTGCAGGGGCGCTCCTGCTCGACCATGTCGATCACCGCGTTGAGCTGTCCCCGCGCCCGGCGCAGGCGGTTGAGCACCTGCGTCCTCGCCTCGTCGTCAGCCATCTCGGGCCCTCCTGCTCTCTCGCGGATGCGGATGTCGATCCGGACCCCAGTGTACCCGTGGGGGTATCGCTGTCCAGTCCGGTGTACGGAGCGGGCCCCGGTCCACCCCCTCGAGGGGAACCGGGGCCCACGGTTGCCGCGGTCGTGCCCGCAGCGCCGGCCGTGCCGGCGGAGTCGCAGGGGATCAGTCGTCGTGGACGATGATCCCGCGGACCATGCCGTCGCCGCCGGACTCCATGATCTCGTAGCCCTCGTTGACCTGATCGAGCGTGAAGCGGTGCGTGATCAGCTCGTCGAGCTTGAGCTGCTTCTCGTCCCACAGCCGCAGGATGTTGGGGATGTCGTGGAAGGCGTTGGCCGACCCGAACAGTGACCCCTTGATGACCTTCTCGTACTGGGAGACGAACAGCCCGGTGAGGTTGATGGACTGGTTGTCGAGGCCGCCCATGGAGGTGAGCACCACGACCCCCCGCTTACCCACCATGTCGGTGGCGTCGGCGGTCACCTTGGCGTCCGCCACGCCGATCGTGATGATGGCCTTCTCGGCCATGTTCCCCCAGGTCAGGCCCGGAAGCTCGGCCTTGGCCTGGTCGACGTCCGAGTAGACGTGGGTGGCGCCGAACTCCGTGGCCTTGGCCAGCTTCGACTCGTCCGTGTCGATGGCCAGGATGAATCGCGCGCCGGCGTGCTTCGCGCCCTGGATCGCGTTGATGCCGATGCCGCCGATGCCGAAGACGACGACGGTGTCACCGGCCCGGACGTCGGCTGAGTAGACGGCCGATCCCCAGCCGGTGGTGACGCCGCAGCCGACGAGCGCCGCGACCTCGAAGGGGATCCAGTCCTGGACCTTGACCACCGAGTTCATGTTGGCGACGGTGTACTGCGAGAACGTGCCGAGGGTGCACATGGCGCCGGCGGTCTCGCCGTTCGCGAGGGCGAACGGGTACCGGCCGTCGGCCATCTCGCCGATCGTGCCGTTGAGTCCGCCGTCGCACAGGTTGGTCATGCCGCGCGCACAGGCGGAGCACTTGCCACAGGCCGGGATGAACGACCCCACCACGTGGTCGCCGGGCTGGACGTGGGTCACGCCGGGGCCGACCGCCTCGACGACGCCCGCGCCCTCGTGCCCGCCGACGATCGGCAGTCGCCCGGGCAGGTCACCACTGGTGATGTGGAGGTCGGAATGGCAGAGACCGGCGACCTTCCACTTGACGAGCACCTCGCCGAAGTGGGGGCCGTCGAGCTCGGCCTCCACGATCTCGAACGGCTTGCCCAGCTCTCGGGCGATGGCGGCCTTGGTCTTCATTCGACTCCCTCCGGGCGCGACGGGGTGATCCCGTCACTGGAACGTGTTCTCATCACGATATCCGCATCGGTCCACCGGGGATCGGCAAACCGAGAACCTGTTCCAATTTCGGCGCGCGGGCGCGCCGGAGGGAGTGGGCCGACTCAGCCCTGGGCGTCGCCCTGCTGGGCCTGGGCCTCTTCGACCGCCTTGCGGACCTCGTCCATGTCGAGCCCCTTGATCTGCTCGACCAGGTCGTCGAGCGCCTGCTCCGGGATCGCACCGGAGTGACGGAACACGGCGATGCCCTCGCGGAACGCCATGAGCGTGGGGATCGACTGGATCTGCAGCATCGCGCCCAGCTGCTGCTCCGCGTCGGTGTCGACCTTCGCGAAGGTCAGCTCGGGGTTCTTGCCGGAGACCTTCTCGAACACCGGCCCGAAGGCCTTGCAGGGGCCACACCACTCGGCCCAGAAGTCCACCAGGACGATGTCGTTGTCGGTGACGGTCTTCTCGAAGTCGGCGGTCGTGATGTCGACGGTGGTCATACGAATGCCCTCCTAGCGGGACGGGGCGGCTCTCGTCCCGTCGTCTCTCGTCGCCAGCCTACGGACAGCCCGCGCCTGCGACGACCTTCTCGCACGGACCATACCCGTGTGGGTATTCAAGGTCGTGCAGTGAGGAACAACGTCGCCCGATCGGGGTTATTCCCCCCGCGCCCCCGGGCGGGGCGGGGATCCGAGGATCTCCGCCAGGAACCACTCGAGCTGGTCCAGGAAGACCGCGTTGTCGTCCCCGGCCACCATGTGACCGGCGTCCGCGACCTCGTGGGTGTACGCGTGCGGGAGGTGTCGCAGCAGGTGGGCCACCGACTCGTCGCTGACGATGTCCGATCGCGACCCCCTGATGAGCATGGTCGGCTCGGTGACGTGGGGCACGATCCCCTCGAAGTAGTCGTTCCCGATCTCGGCGTTGTCCCCGGTGGCGCCCGCGACGAAGCGCGGGTCCCAGTGCCAGTACCACCGGCCGTCGCCCTTCTGGCGGAGATTCTTGCGCAGTCCGTCCAGGTTCGTCGGGCGCTGACGACCAGGCTGGTAGGCGGCGATCGCCTCGGCGGCGGCCTCCAGGTCCGCGAACCCGTCCAGCCCCGACCGCATGAACTCCCCGATCCGCTGGACGCCCTTCGCCTCGATCTTCGGGGTGACGTCCACCAGCACCAGCGCCCGGGCGACGGGCTTGGCGGTCCCCAGCGCCAGCAGTCCGGTCAATCCACCGAGCGAGGCGCCCACGAGAACCGGCAGCCGGCCGGGGAAGCGGGCGGCGACGATCAGCTCGAGATCGTCGACCATGCGGTGGATGTCGTAGTCCCCGTCCGACGCCCAGTCGCTGTCACCGTGGCCCCGCGCGTCCATCGTCGTGACCCGGTACCCCTCGGTCGCGAGTCGCCGGGCGGCGCGGTTCCACGAGTTCCGGGTCTGCGCCCCGCCGTGCAGCATGAGGATCTCGTCGACCGGATCCGCATCACCGATCGGCTCCCACACGTCGCCGACGAGCATCCCGGCCGCACCGGCGAGCGTGAAGGACCGGGGCTCGGCGGCGTGGGGGTGATCACTGCGGGTCTCGATCTCGCTACTCGTCATGGTGGCCCTTCCGCCCGCACTCCCACCTCGGCGGTGGAACGTGTTCTCATATCGGTTCTACCACGAGCTCCCGGCGACCACCCGCGCGGCGAGGTCCTCGGCCACCGCGAGAACGGAGAGATAGGGGCCGCACCGCGGCAGCACCGGGAACACCGACGCGTCGGCCACCCGCATACCCTCGCAGCCCAGGACCCGGCCGGAATCGTCGACCACCTCACCGATCCGCGCCGACCCCGCGAGGTGCTGGGAGGTCGACGGGACGGGTGCGGGCCGCGGCCCACCACCGGGGATCCCCAGGCGGTCCGCGACCATCCCGGCGGCCTGGTCGAGCGCGGAGGCGTCGCGGGGGTCGTCGGCCAGCACCACCCGCGGGCCGTCTCCCCCGGAGCTCCCCTCCCGCACGTGGCCCCGGCCCACGGGGTTCATCAGGGCCACCCCGATCCGGTGCGGCTGGGGGTCCAGGCCCGGGATCACCCGGTGAATCGGGACCGAGTAGGGCCGCACCTCGACCTCCGCGAGGCCCGTCGGCCCGGGCAGACCGAGCCGGACCACGTGGGAGAGCAGAGGCGGCGGGACGAGCGGGTCACCCTCCCCCGGACCCCAGTCGGGCGGCAGGTCCAGCAGGACCTCCGGATGCTCCTGCGTGCTCCGCCCGACCGGGTGGCCGGACCGCGGTCCGATCCCCGAGCGCA
>NZ_JAALEB010000070.1:0-13344 GCF_014145165.1 Dietzia sp. Cai40
CCCGGTCACCGCTCCGGGCGCCGAGGCGGCGATGGCCCTGGTGGGGGCCGCGCGTCGGCTCGGGGTCACCGCGAAGGCCCGCGAGGTCCGGGGCGGCGACCGGGTGGTGATCCGGGACGGGGAGGCGATCGGTGTCCTCCTCGCCCGGATGGGCGCCTCCGCCACCAGGGACATCTGGGAGGAGCGACGGTCCCGCGGGGAGGTCCGGGCGACCGCCAACCGGCTCGCCAACTTCGACGACGCGAATCTCCGCAGATCGGCCCGTGCCGCGGTCGCGGCGGCCGCCCGCGTCCAGCGTGCGCTCGAAATCCTGGCCGAGGACGTCCCGGACCACCTGTTGGCCGCGGGTGAGCTGCGCGTCCAACACCGTCAGTCCTCGCTCGAGGAACTGGGCCAGCTCGCCGACCCACCCATGACCAAGGACGCGGTGGCCGGCCGGATTCGCCGACTGCTGTCCATGGCCGACCGCAAAGCAGCCGATCTGGGTATCCCGGACACCGAGTCCGTCGTGACCGAGGACATGCTCGACGAAGACTGATCCGTGGTCTGCGGACCCTGCACAGCCCCCACATGGGGCGGGTAGTCTGGGTCACGTCCCCGGGCACCACCCAGCCCTCAGGGGTATTTTTCTCGCACCACCTATAAGGAGACATCACGTGACCGTGCGCGTAGGCATCAACGGATTCGGACGTATCGGCCGCAACTTCTACCGCGCGGTGGAGGCACTGAAGGCCGAGGGCAAGACGGATATCGAGATCGTGGCCGTCAACGACCTCACCACGAACGACATGCTCGCTCACCTGCTCAAGTACGACTCGATCCTCGGCCGCCTGGGCAAGGACGTCACGTTCGACGACTCGTCGATCACCGTCGGTGGGACCAAGATCGGCGCCCTCGCGGTCAAGGAGGGCCCCGCGTCCGTGCCGTGGGGTGACTACGGTGTCGACGTCGTCGTCGAGTCCACCGGCATCTTCACCGACGCCGTGAAGGCCAAGGGCCACCTCGAGGGTGGCGCCAAGAAGGTCATCATCTCGGCGCCGGCCAAGAACGAGGACATCACCATCGTCATGGGCGTCAACGACCACGAGTACGACGGCTCGCAGACGATCATCTCCAACGCCTCCTGCACCACCAACTGCCTCGCGCCGGTCGCCAAGATCCTCTCCGACGAGTTCGGGATCATCAAGGGCCTCATGACCACGATCCACGCCTACACCCAGGATCAGAACCTGCAGGACGCCCCCCACAGCGACATGCGTCGCGCCCGCGCCGCCGGCATCAACATGGTGCCCACCTCCACCGGTGCCGCCAAGGCGGTCGCTTTGGTCCTGCCCGAGCTCAAGGGCAAGTTCGACGGTTACGCCGTGCGCGTCCCGCTGCCCACCGGTTCGCTCACCGACCTCACGGTCGAGCTCGAGAAGAAGGCCTCCGTCGACGAGGTCAACGCCGCGATCAAGGCCGCGGCCGAGGGCCCCATGAAGGGCATCCTGAAGTACACCGAGGACCCCATCGTCTCCTCCGACATCGTCGGCGACCCGCACTCCTCGATCTTCGACGCGCCGCTGACCAAGGCCATCGACGGCCAGATCAAGATCGCGTCCTGGTACGACAACGAGTGGGGCTACTCCAACCGCCTCGCCGACATCATCGGCCTGGTCGGCAAGTCGCTGTAAGAGCCCTCGGGCCTGACGACCCTGCATCACACCGGGCCCGGTCCGGGAACGCCCAGAGCGTCCCGGCCGGGCCCGAGGTACATCACCCGCACCACCGATGTCGACCCACACCACCCGCACCACACCACCACCGTCCTCCCGACAGGAGCCCCACCCCATGGCAGTGAGCACTCTCCAGGACCTGCTCGACGCCGGCGTCGAAGGTCGCAAGATCCTCGTCCGCTGCGACCTCAACGTCCCGCTCGACGGATCGACCATCACCGACTCCGGCCGGATCACGGCCTCACTGCCCACCCTCAACTCCCTCCTCGACGCCGGCGCCGCACTGGTGATCACAGCGCACCTGGGCCGGCCGAAGGGTGCGGCCGATCCCGCGTTCTCGTTGGCCCCCGTCGCGGAGAAGCTGGGAGACGAGCTGGGCCGTTACGTGCAGCTGGCGGGCGACGTGGTGGGGCCGGATGCCCGTGAGCGCGCCAACGGGCTGACCGACGGCGACGTGCTGTTGGTCGAGAACATCCGCTTCGACCCCCGTGAGACCAGCAAGGACCCCGCCGAGCGTGCTGCTCTGGCCGCCGAGCTGGCGAGCCTCGTGGGGGAGGACGGCGCCTTCGTGTCCAACGGGTTCGGGGTGGTCCACCGCGCCCAGGCGTCGGTCTACGACATCGCCGAGGTGCTCCCCGCCTACGCCGGTGACCTGGTCCAGAGTGAGGTCGAGGTCCTCGCCGGTCTGACCGGGGACGCCGAGCGCCCCTACGCCGTGGTGCTCGGCGGCTCCAAGGTCTCGGACAAGCTCGCCGTGATCGAGGCCCTCGCCCCCAAGGTCGACACCCTGGTCATCGGCGGCGGTATGTGCTTCACCTTCCTCGCCGCACAGGGCCACGGCGTCGGGTCCTCGCTCCTCCAGGAGGAGATGATCGGCACCTGCAAGGACCTGCTCGACAAGTTCGGCGACGTGATCACCCTGCCGGTCGACGTCGTGGCGGCCGACGGGTTCGCCGCCGACGCGGCGCACACCACGGTGCCGGCCGACGCGATTCCCGACGGCCGGATGGGGCTCGATATCGGTCCCGAGTCCGTGGCCCTGTTCACCGAGAAGCTGTCCGCCGCCAAGACCGTCTTCTGGAACGGCCCGATGGGCGTCTTCGAGTTCGAGGCGTTCTCGGCCGGTACCCGTGGCGTCGCCGAGGCGATCATCACGGCCACCCGCAACGGTGCGTTCTCGGTGGTGGGCGGCGGCGACTCCGCGGCAGCCGTCCGGACGCTCGGGCTCGGCGAGGAGAACTTCTCGCACATCTCGACCGGCGGCGGAGCGTCGCTCGAGTACCTCGAGGGCAAGGAACTCCCGGGGGTCACCGCCCTCGAACGCAGCAACAACTGATCCGCACGCGCCGACCCACAGGAGACGACATGGCACGCACCCCGCTCATCGCCGGAAACTGGAAGATGAACCTCAACCACCTCGAGGCGATCGCTCTCGTGCAGAAGGTGGCGTTCGCACTGCCCGAGAAGTACCTCGAGAAGGTGGAGGTGGCGTTCATCCCTCCGTACACCGACATCCGCGGTGTACAGATCGTGATCGAGGGGGACAAGCTCGGCTTCGCCTACGGAGCGCAGGACGTGTCGGTCCACGAGTCCGGTGCGTACACCGGTGAGATCTCGGCGGGGATGCTCGCCAAACTGGGGTGCACCTATGTCGTGGTCGGCCACTCCGAGCGTCGCGAATACCATTCGGAGACCGACGAGCTGGTCGCCGCCAAGGCCGCGGCGTGCCACAAGCACGGCCTCAGCCCGATCGTCTGCGTGGGGGAGAAGCTCGAGACCCGCGAGGCCGGCGACCACGTGGGGTTCGTCGTCGAGCAGCTCAAGGGATCCCTCGCGGGTCTGGACAAGGGACAACTGGCCTCCACCGTGATCGCCTACGAGCCCGTGTGGGCCATCGGCACGGGGAAGACCGCCTCGGCGGCGGATGCGCAGGAGGTCTGCGCCGCGATCCGCGCGGCCCTCACCGAGCTGGCCGGACCCGAGATCGCGGATCAGATGCGGGTCCTGTACGGCGGGAGCGTCAACTCCTCCACCATCGGCGAGCTGCTCGAGCAGCCCGACGTCGACGGTGGTCTCGTGGGCGGGTCCTCGCTCAAGCCCGACGAGTTCGCCCAGCTCTCGGCCATCGCCGCCGGCGGTCCACTGCCCTGAGTCGACAGGCCCGGCGTGGCCGCCCCGACACGGGCGGGCGCGCCGGGATTCGCCCTGGAGACCTCACCGGGTAGTCTGGACCAGTCGTCCTCCGACCACCCCGACCTGACGTAAGGCCCGATCCGCACATGAAGCTCGCCCTGGACATCTTCCTCGTCGCCACCAGCCTGCTGTTGATGCTGTTCATCCTGCTGCACCGCGGCAAGGGGGGCGGACTGTCCTCGCTGTTCGGCGGTGGCGTCCAGTCCAGCCTCTCCGGGTCCAGTGTCGTGGAGCGCAACCTCGACCGCGTGACCGTGGTCGTCGCGATCCTGTGGCTCATCGCCATCGTCGCCGTCGGACTCCTGGTCCGGTTCGGCTGACCGTCTGACCGCCTGACCGTCTGACCGGCTGACCGTCGCGCCGCCCGGCGCGTCGACACGGGGTGCGCACCTCCGCGAGGAGGGGCGCACCCCGTCGTCGTGGACACCCGGTTGTCGGTGGCCGAGAGACGGGTCCCCGGTGACCAGGGTGCCCGCGGATCAGTTCAGTGCGGACGCCGCGCCCACGTCGAGGTGGTAGGTCGTGGACTCGGTGCCCACCGCGCCGGCCACCGGCCAGTCCGACGGTGAGGCCCCGCCGATTCCCTCGGCGACCGCCTCCGCCTTGCCCTCACCTGCGGCCACCACCAGGATGTGCCGCGAGCGACGAACCGCCGGGAGGGTGAACGTCAGCCGCTCCGGAGGCGGCTTGGGGCAGTCGCGGACCCCCACGACCAACCGCTCCGTCTCGGCGACCGCCGGCGTGTGGGGGAAGATGGAGTCGATGTGGCCCTCCGGGCCCATCCCGAGGATGGTCACGTCGAAGATCGGATCGTCCCCGGCGGGGATCGTCAGTGACTCGAGGAAGCGCTCGGCGGCGGAGTCGACATCGCTGTCCTGCCCGGTTCTCGCGGGCCAGCGATGCACTGTCGGACGGTCCCCCAGGGAGTCGAGCAGTGCCTCGTCCAGCTGGCCGTCGTTGCGTTCCGGGTGATCGGCGGGAACGAAGCGTTCGTCGCCGAAGAAGATCGTGACCTTCTCCCATTCCACGGTCGAGTCGGCGAGCGCGGCGGCGGTCTTGACCCCCACCGAGCCCCCGGTCAGCGACAGACTCGCCCGTCCGGCGGCGGCGATCCGTTCGGTCAGATGCTCCACCGCGTCCCGGGCGGCCGCGGTGGCGAGCGCGTCGGGGTCGGCGTGGACGAGATGACGGATGTGGGACATCGGTCCTCCTGTGGTGTCGGGTCTCGGTCGTCCGGTACGTGGGCGGCCCCGCTCAGCGGACGGAGGCCGAGGTGTAGATCACGCGATCGTGGTTCGCGAGTGCGTCGGCGTACACACCGTCTGTGTCCATGCGGCGCAGCTCCTCGGCGAGGCAGTCCGCCACGCTCCGTTTCACCAACGTCACCCGTGTGGGGGAGTGACCGGTGATCCGCAGCTCCGCGGAGGTGGGGCTCACCTGCTCGATGACGATCGATCCGGAGGCACGCTCCAGGACGACCATCCTCGGCCCCACCGCGCGATGGACGTCGATCCCGAGACGGGAGGCGAGCCACCCACCGGCGAGGTCCACGGACGCGGCCCGTTCGGGGCCGCACACCGTGGCGCCGGTGATCGTCTCGAACGGCGGCCGGTCCAGCGTGGCCGCCAGCAGGGAACGCCAGTGCGTGACCCGGGCCCAGGCGAGATCGGTGTCACCCGGGGAGTATCCGGCCGCCCGCTTGGCCAGTGCGTCCGTGGGGTGGCCCTCGGCGTCGGAGTCCACGATCCGGCGACGCGCGAGTCGGCCCACCTTGTCCTCGGACAGCAGTGTCGGCGAATGCCTGGGCCACCACACCGCGAGAGGGGTGTCGGGGAGGAGCAGCGGGGTGACCAACGAGGCGGACTGCGACGCCATCGCCCCCGAGGTCCGCAGGACCACGACCTCGGCCGCCCCCGCATCGCCACCGACCCGGATCTGACCGTCGAGCCGGTCCGCCCTGGCACGGTTGCCGCGGATCACCACGATCACGCGGCACGGGTGCTCCCGGCTGGCCTCGTTGGCCGCCTCGATCGCGGATTCGCTGCCGCGGACGTGGTCGGTGAGGACGATCAGCGTCAGCACCCGGCCGATGGTGCTCAGGCCCGCGTCCTCGCGGATCTGCACGAGCTTCTTGGAGATCTCGCGGGTCGAGGTGTCGGGCAGGTCGATGATCACGGTCGCCTCCATGCGCGGCCACTGCGGGCCAGGATCTCGTCGGCACCACGCGGGCCCCACGTCCCGGCCTGGTACTGCTCCGGGGTGCCGCCGGCCGACCACTCGTCGAGGACGGGATCGAGCAACATCCAGCTCAACTCCACCTCGCGCGAGACGGGGAAGAGTGACGGCTCGCCGAGCAACACGTCCAGGATCAACCGCTCGTAGGCCTCGGGCGAGGACTCGGTGAACGCCTCGCCGTAGGCGAAGTCCATGTTGACGTCGCGGACCTCCATCGCGGTCCCGGGCACCTTGGACCCGAACCGCAGCGTGACGCCCTCGTCCGGCTGGACGCGGATCACCAGGGCGTTCTGACCCAGTTCCTGGGTCATGGTCGCGTCGAAGGGCAGGTGCGGCGCGCGTCGGAAGACCACCGCGATCTCGGTGACACGACGGCCCAGCCGTTTGCCGGTGCGCAGATAGAACGGGACCCCGGCCCAGCGTCGGTTGTGGACCTCGAGGGTGATCGCGGCGTAGGTCTCGGTGGTGGAGGACGGGTCGTACCCGTCCTCGTCCTTGAGCCCCACGACCTGCTCGGACCCCTGCCACCCACCGGAGTACTGACCCCGGGCCGCGGTCTCGGAGATCGGCAGCGCCAGTGAGGTGGACTCGAGGACCTTGGTCTTCTCCGCCCGCAGCGCGGCGGCCGAGAAGTCCGTGGGTTCCTCCATCGCCACCAGTGCCATGAGCTGGATGAGGTGGTTCTGGATGACGTCGCGCGCCGCCCCGATGCCGTCGTAGTAGCCGGCGCGGCCGCCCAGACCGATGTCCTCGGCCATGGTGATCTGCACGTGGTCGACGTGATTGGCGTTCCACACCGGCTCGAAGAGCTGGTTGGCGAAGCGCAGGGCGAGGATGTTCTGGACCGTCTCCTTGCCCAGGTAGTGGTCGATGCGGAACACCGAGTCCTCGGGGAAGACGGCACCCACCACGGCGTTGAGCTCGCGGGCACTCGCCAGATCGTGACCGAAGGGCTTCTCGATCACCACGCGGCGCCACGATCCGTCGACCGCCCTGGTGCATCCGGTCCGGTCGAGGTGCCGACAGACCGTGGGGAAGTCGTCCGGGGGGACGGACAGGTAGAACGCGTAGTTCCCGGCCGTGCCCCGGTCGACCTCCAGAGCCGTCAGCTGCTCCGCCAGGTGGTCGAAGCCCTCGTCGTCGTCGAAGGTCCCGGTGACGAACCGCAGTCCCGCCGCCAGTTGTTCCCAGACGTCCTCCCGGAACGGGGTACGGCACCGTTCCCGGGCGTGTTCACGGGCGAACTCGGCGAACTCGGAGTGGGTCCACCGGCGTCGACCGAAGCCGATGAGGGAGAAGCCCGGGGGGAGCAGACCCCGGTTCGCGAGGTCGTAGACGGCGGGGATGAGCTTCTTCTTGGACAGGTCGCCGGTGACGCCGAAGATGACGAGCCCGGACGGGCCGGCGATCCGTGGCAGCCGCCGGTCCCGCGGATCGCGGAGCGGGTTGGCCGACCCCTCCGGTCCGCCGACGGGGTCGCCGACGGCCGGGGAGGGCCGACTGTCCGGGTCGGTCACGACCCCGAGGGGATCTCGTCGATACGCGAGGTCACCGTGGCGATGAGGTCGTCCCACGCGCTGACGAACTTGCTCACGCCCTGCTGCTCGAGCAGCGTGAAGACCTCGTCGAGGTCGATCCCCTCCGCACGCAGCGCCTCGAGGGTCTCACGCGAGTCCCCACCGGTGCCCCGGACGGTGTCCCCCTCGAGGACGCCGTGGTCCGCGAACGCCTCCATGGTCGCGAACGGCATGGTGTTGACGGTGCCGTGGGTGACCAGGCCGCTCACGTACATGGTGTCGGGGTAGGCGGGGTCCTTGACGCCGGTGGACGCCCAGAGCAGCCGCTGGGGACGGGCACCCCGGGCGGCGAGGTCACCGAAACGACCGGAGGTGTCGTAGACCTCGTCGTAGACGTCCTGACACAGCCGCGCGTTGGCCAGCCCCGCCCTGCCACGCAGGTCGGAGTCCGCCGGCAGACGGGAGTCGATCTCGGTGTCGAGTCGGCTGACGAACACCGAGGCCACGGAATGGATGCGGGAGAGGTCGTGACCGGCCTCCGCAGCCCGCTCCAGTCCCGCCAGGTACGCCTCCGCGACCGCGCGGTACTGGTCGGCCGAGAAGATGAGGGTCACGTTGACATCGATCCCCCGGCCGATCACCTCCGTGATGGCGGGGAGCCCGGCGGACGTCGCCGGGATCTTGATCATGAGGTTGGGCCGGTCGACGACCGCGGAGAGCTCGACGGCCTGGGCCACCGTCCCCTCCGTGTCGTCCGCCAGCCGGGGATCGACCTCGAGTGAGACGCGTCCGTCGACGCCGTCGGTGGCCTCGAACACGTCGGCCAGGACCGCACAGGCGTCCCGTACGTCCGCGGTGGTGAGCGCGCGGACGACGGAATCGACGTCCCTGTCCGCACGGACGGCCTCGGCGAGCGCCGACTCGTAGGCCGACGAGTCGCCCAGAGCGGCCTGGAAGATCGCGGGGTTGGTGGTGACCCCCACGACCGAGTAGGTGGACATCCGCTCCTCGAGCTCACCGGAGGTGAGCAGCTGGCGGGACAGGTCGTCGAGCCAGACCGAGACACCGGCGGCGCTCAGTGCGGCGAGATTGGCGTTGGTCATGATGCCTCCCCGTTGACGGCCGCGAGGGATTCGCGGGCTGCGGCGACCACGGCGTCGCCGGTGATTCCGAACTCGGAGTACAGGGTCTGGTACGGGGCGGACGCACCGAAGTGCTCCAGTGACACCGCCCGACCCGCGTCGCCGAGGAAGCGATACCACGGCATCGCGATCCCGGCCTCGACACTCACCCGGGCTCGGACCGACCGGGGGAGGACCGACTCGCGGTACTCCGGATCCTGCTGGTCGAAGAACTCGACACACGGCATCGACACCACCCGGGTCGGCACGCCCTCGGCCTCGAGGACCTCTCGCGCCTCGACCGCCAGGTGGACCTCGGAACCGGTACCCATCAGGATCACCTCGGGGGATCCGGTCGACGCCTCGGCCAGCACGTAGCCACCACGCTCGACGCCCTCGCGCGCCGACTCGGCCGTGCCCTCCAGGACAGGGATGTCCTGACGGGTCAGACACAGCCCCTTGGGGCCGTCGAGGGCGATGAGCATCGCGCGCCACGCCGCCGCCGTCTCATTGGCGTCCGCCGGCCGCAGTACGGACAGGCCGGGGATGGCCCGCAGCGCCGCGAGCTGCTCGACCGGCTGGTGGGTGGGACCGTCCTCGCCGAGACCGATCGAGTCGTGGGTCCACACGTAGTAGGCGTTGCTGCCCTGGAGGGCCGCGAGCCGGACGGCCGGGCGCATGTACTCGCTGAAGATGAGGAAGGTCCCGCCGTAGGGCCGGGTGGGACCGTGCAGCGCGATCCCGTTGAGGATCGCTCCCATGGCGTGCTCGCGGACGCCGAAGTGCAGGTTGCGCCCGTACGGGGACGCCGTCCACATCCCGGTCGAGATCGACGGGGGGCCGAAGGAGTCGGCGCCCTCGATCTGGGTGTTGTTGGACCCCGCCAGGTCCGCCGACCCACCCCACAGCTCGGGGAGGGTCCCGGCGAGTGCCTGGATGGCCTTGGCGGAGGCCTTGCGGGTGGCGACACCCTTGGGGTCGGCCTCCCAACTCGGGAGCCCGGCGTCCCAGCCCTCGGGCAACTGGCCGGAGTAGAGGCGGTCGAAGAGGCTCTTCGCCTCGGGGTTGGCCTCGGCCCACGCGTGGAACATGTCGCTCCACTGCGCGTGGACACGGGCGCCACGGTCGCGTGCCGCGCGGGTGTGGGCGATCACCTCGTCGTCCACGGTGAACGGCTCGGTGCCGCCCATGCCGAGCGCCTCCTTGACCGCGTCCACCTCGGCCTGCCCGAGCGCCGAACCGTGCGAGGCCCCCGTGTTCATCTTGGTGGGGGCGGGGTAGGCGATCACCGTGCGAAGGACGATCATCGAGGGCTTGTCCGTGACGGCGCGCGCGTCGGCGATCGCCTCCTCGATGGCCTCGATGTCCTCACCCCCGTCGACGGTCTGGACGTGCCAGCCGTAGGCCTCGTAGCGGGCGGCCACGTCCTCGGTGAAGGCGATCTGGGTGTCGTCCTCGATCGAGATCTTGTTGTCGTCGTAGACCGCGATGAGGTTCCCGAGCTGCTGGGTCCCCGCGAGCGAGCAGGCCTCGGCGGTCACGCCCTCCTGCACGTCCCCGTCCGAGGCGACGACGTAGATGAAGTGGTCGAACGGGCTCTTCCCGGCGGGTGCCTCCGGATCGAACAGCCCCCGCTCGTACCGGGCGGCCATGGCCATACCCACCGCGGACGCCAGCCCCTGGCCGAGCGGCCCGGTGGTGATCTCCACCCCGTCGGTGTGGTTCCACTCGGGATGACCCGGGGTCTTGGATCCCCAGGTGCGCAGCGCCTTGAGATCCTCGAGCTCCAGCCCGAATCCGGCGAGGTAGAGCTGGACGTACTGGGTGAGGGAGGAGTGGCCGCAGGACAGGACGAAACGGTCACGCCCCACCCACTTCGGGTCCGACGGGTCATGTCGCATCACCCGCTGGTAGAGCGTGTAGGCCAGGGGCGCCAGGCTCATGGCGGTGCCCGGGTGACCGCTGCCGCAGTTCTGCACGGCCTCGGCGGCCAGGACACGAGCGGTGTCGACCGCCCGGGTGTCCAGTTCGGTCCAGTCGGACGGGTGGCGGGCGGTGGTGAGCTCGGTGATCTCCGACGCGCTGGTCACTTGTGGTTCTCCCGGGTCGAGGGTGCGGCGCGGATCCGCGCGTATGTCGTGGACCACCTTAGTGGTCACCGGCGACCGGGGTCGGACCGTCCCCGCCCCCGCTCTTTCGCGGAGCGTGCAGGGGGGACGTAGTATCGGCCGGGTAGTGCGTTGACATCTGCTGCGAGGAGTTCCGGTGCACGATTCCACCCCGACCCGGAGTGGGGGGCCGTCCGTCTCCCCTCCAGAGTCCTCGGGGCGGCCGGCTCCGGCGAGCGGGCGCGCCCGCGTAGTCGACGTCGTCATGTCGTACATCGCCCTCACCAAGCCGCGCGTCATCGAGTTGCTCCTGGTGGCCGCCATCCCCGCGATGCTGCAGGCCGACCGCGGGCAGGTCCACCTCGGTCTGGTGCTGCTGACGCTGGTCGGTGGCTGGCTCGGCGCCGCCAGCGCCAACACCCTCAACATGGTCGTCGACGCCGACATCGACAAGGTCATGAAGCGGACCGAACGGCGCCCCCTGGCCCGCCACGCCGTGACCCCCCGGGCCGCGCTGGTCTTCGGCCTGGTGCTCGGCGCGGCCAGCATGCTGTGGCTGGGGCTCCTGGCACAGAGCTGGCTCGCCGCCCTGTTCATCCTGCTGACGATCTGCTTCTACGTCTTCGTCTACACGATGATCCTCAAGCGCCGCACCGCCCAGAACGTGGTGTGGGGTGGCGCCGCCGGGTGTATGCCCGTGCTCGTCTCGTGGGCGGTCATCACAGACCACCTACCCGAGGGTCAACCGAGCAACTGGTGGCAGGCGATCGTCCTGTTCCTCATCATCTTCTTCTGGACTCCGCCCCACACCTGGGCCCTGGCCATGCGGTACAAGGAGGACTATAAGGCCGCCGGAGTACCGATGTTGCCGGTGGTCATGTCGGCGGAGGGCGTCACCCGCCGCATCACCCTCTACACCTGGGCAACGGTCCTGTGCACCTTCGTGCTCATCCCGGCGGCGGGGTGGATCTACGCGGCGGGCGCGATCGGCTTCGGAGTGTGGTTCATCGTCATGGCCCACCGCCTCGAGGCCGGTGTGCGCCGAGGTGTCGAGGTCAAGCCCCTCAAGCTGTTCATCCTGTCGAACAACTACCTGGCCGCGGTGTTCGTGGCCCTGTCGATCGACGCCGTTCTCGGCCTCGAGACCCTGTCGGGGGCGTTCTCCCTGTTCTGATCGGTCACCTCGAGGGGTCGAGCGTGATCGACCCCGTGGTGCGCCGGGACTGCAACGCACGGTGCGCCTGTGCCGCGTCGGTGAGTCCGAAGGTCGCCCCGACGTCGAGGACCAGCGACCCGTCGACCAGCCCCTCCATCACCTCGGCCGCACGGTCGCGGTACTCCTCGGTCGTCGCGATGAAGTCGCCGAGCTTGGGCCGGGTCAGGAACACCGATCCGGCCGCGTTGAGCCGCTGCGGGTCCACCGGTGGCACGGGTCCGCTCGCCGCACCGAACAACACCAGCGTGCCGCGCCGCTCGAGCGAGGCCAGACTGGTGTCGAAGGTGTCCCGCCCGACTCCGTCGAACACCACCTCCACCCCGCCGCCGGACAGCTCGCGGACCCTCTCGGGCGTCGCCTCCGGATAGAGCAGGACCTGATGCGCGCCCAGCTCCCTGCAGATCTGCGCCTTCGACTCAGTCGAGGTGGTGGTGATGACCCGGTATCCACGGGCGACCGCCATCTGTATGAGGAGCTGCCCCACCCCTCCGGCGCCCGCGGTGATCAGGACCGTGTCCCCGCCGTGCGCACGATGGGTGTCGGTGATGAGGTAGTGCGCGGTGAGCCCCTGGAGGAGCATCGACGCGGCGACGCTGTCGGACACCCCGTCGGGGACGGTGACCAGGGACTCCGCCGGGGCGACCACGTACTGCGCGTACGAACCGGGCGCCTGGCACCATGCCACCCGGTCCCCGGTCACGAGGTCGGGCGTGCCCGCCCCCACCGCTTCGACGACCCCGGCGCCCTCGCTGCCCGGGATATACGGCAACGCGGTCTGATAGACGCCCTCGCGGAAGTAGGTGTCGATGTAGTTGACGCCGATGGAGGTGGTCCGGACGAGGACCTCTCCGGGCCCCGGCGTGGGAGAGTCGACCTCCACGGACTCGAGGACGTCGGGGCCACCGTGTTCTGAGATCCGGACTGCACGCATGGACTCAGTATCCGCCACGCCCCGCGCTCCCGCAGCCCGATATCGCCGGGTCTGGTGGCGGCACCCCGGGAGCGGCGGGCAGGCGGGGAGACCGGAGGCGATAAGGTACCCCCATGAGCCTGCAGATCCTTTCCCAGTACGCCGGGGGACCGCGAGTCCGGGCGACCGGTCGGCCCGCCGTCACCACCAGCGGGTCCGGTGCCGTGTCGGAATCCGATCAGGCGCCCGCCGCCGTCGACGAGGTGGCCGGCGGAGGCGAGACCGCGGCACCGGTGGACGAGGCCGCCACCCCGGCCGTTCCCGACACC
>NZ_JAALEB010000071.1:0-1251 GCF_014145165.1 Dietzia sp. Cai40
CGGGGGCCGGTGGGGTCGAGGAGGGCGCGGCCGCGGGTGAGGACGCCGCAGAGGACGGCGGCGACCGCGCCGAGGGGGACGCCGAGGAGTCCTGATCGCCGGCCCGGCCCGGCAGTCGGTCAGAGCCGGTCGAACCTCATATTCTCCCGGGGGGTGCCGACCGCCACCATCCCGCGGACGGTGGCGCGCAGCATCTCCGGCGACCCGGCCAGCAGCACCTGGCGATCCGCCCACGAACCCCAGCCGGTCACCACGTCCACCAGCGTCCCTGTCTGACGCCGGTGCAGTGTGCGGGGCAGGTCCTGGCGCGCGCCGGCCCACCACGGGTCGGTGTCCTGCTCGGAGACCGGTTGGATGGTCAGCCACGGGGCGGTGGCGGCCAGGTCGACGAGCGTCGGCAGATCGTAGAGGTCGCCGGGGTGACGCGCGCCGTAGAACAGGTGCACGCGCGGGTTGAAACCGTGGCGCATCATGTCCAACAGTAGGCAGCGCAGCGGGGCGATGCCGGTGCCGCCGGCCACCATCAGCACGTCGCGGACGGGTTCGGTGCGGTCCACCTCGAGCAGTCCGAGCGGCCTCGCCAGGACCCACCGGTCACCCACCCCGACCCCCCGGACCAGGGATCCGCTGAGCGCACCCCCGGGGACGTCGCGGACGTGGAACTCGATCTGGCCGGCCGGGTTGGCCGGGATCGACGGGCTGAACCGGCGCCACACGCCCGGTGTGTACGGCGTCAGGACGCTCAGGTACTGGCCCGGGTGGTAGTCCACCATCACGTCGGAGATCAGCCTGACCACCACCACGTCGCGGGTCGGCCGGAGGACCTCGACGACGGTCGCGCCGACCCTCGCGGGTCCCTGGCCGTCGGCCGCGCCCTCCTGGAGCGCGGTCGACAGCGCCCGGTACGCGGTGCCCAGAGTGGTGGACAGTCGGTCGTCCCAGCCGCGGCCGGCCAGGTGGCGGAGAGTGCTGGCGAGGGCCTCGCCGAAGCGCTGGTGGTGGCGGGGGGAGAGCTCGAGTTTGCGGTGGTCGGCGCCCAGGTGGCGGGCGAATTCCACCACCTGGGCGACCTCGGCCTCGTCCCCGTGGGCGTCCTCGACGGTCTCGAGCGCCCACGTCATGGCGCGGACGAACTCGCCGAGCACCCCGGAGGCGTCGCGGGGGAACAGTTCGCGGAAATCCGGGTCGGCCTCCCGCAGAGCACGGGCGAACAATTCGATGAAGCGCGGGTCGGCGAGGAGGTCGCGGAGG
>NZ_JAALEB010000072.1:0-3794 GCF_014145165.1 Dietzia sp. Cai40
GGCCCGGGCTGGTCTCGCGGCCCGGGCTGGTGGCGCGGAACGGTGACGGGAGGCGGGACGACGCCGAGGGGCGGCTCGGAGCCGGTGTCGCCGCATCGCCCGCGCCACCGCCACGGTCGTGGACGACCGTCGCCATATCAGCCACCGAAGGCGTCGGGGTGGAGCTCGCGGGCGATCGTCTCCACCGAGGTCGCCATCCGCGAACTCTCGAAGAAGTCGGCCAGGGGGACCACCACGATGCGGTCGTCGCGGATCGCCGGCGTGGTGGCCATGATGGGCTGGTTACGCAGGTACTCGATCTTGTCCTCGGCGCTGGTGGCCCCGTAGTCGAGCACGACGATCGCCTCCGGTCGGCGTTCGCCGAGGATCTCCCACGTGGTCTTGAGGTAGGGCCGGTCGCCCTCGATGAAGATGTTGTCGGCTCCCGCGTACTCGCCGATCAGCTGGCCGATGCCGACGCCGCCGATCGTCATGGGCTCCGCCTCACCGCTGTCGTAGAAGAACGTCGGGGTCCCCGTCACGCCGGCCTCGTCCAGGGTGGCGCGGACCGACTCGATCCGGTCGACGATGCGGTCGGTGAGCTGCTGCGCACCCTCCTCGACGCCGAGGACCCGGCCCAGCTGGGAGAAGTCGGTCTCGAGCATGGAGACGTCCGGGAACCCGTCGCCGCAGTACTCGGAGAACAGGAAGGTGTCGATGCCCGCCGCGTCGAGCGCGTCCCGGCTCCGGCCCTCCTTCTCGTCGAACGCGCTGCGCATGCCGGCCACCACGAGGTCGGGTTCCAGATCGACGATCTGCTCCCAGCTGGGATACTCCTCGGCCAACCCGGGAATCGCCTCGAGTTCCTCGGCGACCTCCGGCAGGACGTCCTCGCGATCGGCATAGCCCCGGCCGACGATCCGATCCCCCGCACCCATCTGGATGAGGGTCTCCGTGACGTGGGCGTTCATCGTGATGATGCGCTCGGGCGGGGCGTCGAACGTGGACTCACGCTCGCAGTTGGTGATGGTCACCGGCTCGGCGAACGCCTCATTCGAGGTGGCGTTCTCCTGAGCCTCGCCGCGGGAGCAGCCCGCGACGACGACGCCCGTGACGAGCAGCGCGGCGAGCGCCGTGGTGGACCTGGACTGGCGACGGAACATGATCAGACCTCGGATCGTGTCGTGTGCCCACGAACACACGAGACCCGCAGGTGGGCGACCGTCGACACCGGCCACCGACCGTGCAGGACTCCGGATCGCAGACCGCGGCGATGGACAGAGTCGCGTACCTCCGGGCAGGTAATCGGGCTCGTCGTCACCGAGGTGACGGCACACCGTTGCGGGTCAGCGCCGGATTCTCACCGGTCTTCCCCTGCGTATCCGGAGATCAGCAAGTCGTGATGACAGTATGCACATCCGCCGCGACCGACGTGGCAGCACCTCCCCGGAACTGTGCGCACCGGGGAGGGGCCTACTCGTCGTACCCCAGGGAGAACGCCGCCTCGAGGTCGTGCTTGGACAGCGCGCGGAACGCGATGTGCGTCTCGGTGTCGACCACACCCGGGACCTTGTTCAGGCGGTCGGAGACGATGTCGGCCACCTCCTCGTTGCGGCGGGCCCGCACGAGCACGATGAGGTCGATGGTGCCCGTCACCGAGTACACCTCGGAGACCCCGTCGATCTCGGCGATCGCCTCGGCGACCTCGGGGATGCGCGCCGTCTCGGCGTGGACGAAGACGATGGCGGTGATCATGGCCTGAAGGGTAGTCCAGTCGCGCGGCCCCGGTTCAGCGCATGTTCTCCGGCGTCCAGTACGCGCGCATCGAACGGATCTTGCCCTGCTCGTCGTGGGTCATGAGGTCCCACACGTTGATGGTGGCCTTGGAGTCGGCGTCGAAGTGGGTGGTGATCTCGAAGTTGAACAGCAGGTCGTCACCGCAGACCCGTGCCTCGATCACCTCGCCCTCGATCTTCAGCGCCACCACGGACGAGTAGAACTCGCGGATGGCCGCCTTGCCCTCGTGGACGGTGCCGTTGCCGACCGGGTCCTCGACCGTGGCGTTCTCGGCGTAGAGGTCCAGAACCGCCTCGAGGTCGCCGGCGACCAGCGCGGCGATGTAGGAGTCGGCGGTGGCACGGATCTGCTCGGGGGAGGCACTCACGGCGGTGGCCCTTTCGGTATGACGACGAGACACCTCGAGCCTAGAACGTGTTCTCGATCAGAGCGTTCGTACGCCGCAATCGATAAAGAATACGTGACTTGCGCCACATTGGTAGCGGGCCTACGCTCCGTTCACCAGACATCAGGACGTCCATCCGGCCCGGGAACGGGGTACGCCATGTCCACACGGAACGTCTCGGCCAGGAGCTCGGACGAGGAGTCCTTCCACACCGGCAGGGTGGTGATCATCTCCCTGGTCGCCGCGCTCGGCGGGTTCCTCTTCGGCTTCGACACCGCCGTCATCAACGGCGCGGTGGACGCCGTCCAGGAGACCTTCGGCATGAACGCCGGTCTCACCGGGTTCGTCGTCTCCTCGGCCCTGCTCGGCTGTATCGCCGGCGCGTATCTCGCGGGCCGCCTCGCCGACCGCTGGGGGCGCACCCGCGTCATGGTCCTGGCCTCGGCGCTGTTCACCGTCAGTGCGATCGGCTCCGGGCTCGCGTTCGGCCCGTGGGACCTCATCCTGTGGCGGGTGGTCGGTGGCCTGGGCGTCGGCGCGGCCTCGGTCATCGCGCCGGCGTACATCGCCGAGGTGGCCCCGCCCTCGATACGCGGCCGCCTCGGGTCACTCCAGCAGCTCGCGATCGTCTCCGGCATCTTCGTGGCCCTGCTCTCCGACGCCTGGCTGGCAGCCGTGGCCGGTGGCGCGATCGAGGAGCTGTGGCTGGGGATCCAGGCCTGGCGCTGGATGTTCCTCACCGAGCTGGTCCCCGCGATCACCTACGGCGTACTGGCGCTCATGATCCCGGAATCCCCCCGCTACCTGCTGGCCAAGGGGCTGGTCGGCGAGGCGAGGGACGTCCTGCGCACCATCCAGTCCAGCGGCGTCGACAACCGGATCAAGGAGATCCGTGCGACGGTCCGCGAGGACAGGAAGCGGTCGTGGCAGGACATGCTCAACCCGAGCGGCAGGAACCTCCTGCCGATCGTGTGGATCGGCATCGTGCTGTCCGTCTTCCAGCAGGCCGTGGGCATCAACGTGATCTTCTACTACTCCACGTCCCTCTGGCAGTCGGTCGGCTTCACCGAGGCGGACGCGCTCACCCAGACCGTCATCACCTCGGTCACGAACATCGTCGTGACGATCGTGGCCATCGCGCTGATCGACAAGATCGGGCGTCGCAGGCTGCTCATGACCGGTTCGGTCGGCATGACCGTCTCGCTCGCGGTGATGGCCCTGATGTTCAGCACCGCCACGATGGGTCCGGGGCCCGACGGCGAACTCGCTCCCCAACTCGGCGACACCCAGGGGCTCGTCGCGCTGATCGCCGCCAACGGTTTCGTCGTGTTCTTCGGGATGTCCTGGGGCCCGGCGGTGTGGGTGCTGCTCGGCGAGATGTTCAACAACCGCATCCGCACGGCGGCTCTCGGCCTGGCCGCGGCCGCCCAGTGGTTGGCAAACTTCGCGGTCTCCACCGCGTTCCCGCCGATGGCCGAGTTCAGCCTGACGTTCACCTACGGCTTCTACGCGGTGTCTGCGCTGCTGTCCTTGCTGTTCGTGGCCAAGTTCATCCCGGAGACCACCGGCCGCTCGCTCGAGGACATGGAGTAGCCCGGCCCCCGCGCAGGCGCTCCGCCGATCCCCCCCCCCC
>NZ_JAALEB010000073.1:0-5887 GCF_014145165.1 Dietzia sp. Cai40
TGGGGGCCCGCCGCGCCGACCGCCTCGACGACCTCGTGGGCCGGATCCGGGAGGCCGGGGGACGGGCCACCGCACGACCGGTCGACGTGACCAGCGCGGAGTCGGTGGCGGCGTTCGTGGCCGCCGCCGGTGAGGCGTACGGCCCTCCCGAGGTCCTGGTCTCCAGCGCGGGCACCCTGAAGATGGCCCGCGTGTGGGAGATGGAGCCGGACGACTTCGCCTCGCAGATCGACATCCACCTGCTCGCCGTGCAGCGGCTGCTCCACGCGGTGGTCCCCGGGATGGTCGATCGCCGTCGGGGCGACGTGGTCCTGATCGGCTCCGACGTCGCCTACACAGCCCGGCCCCGCTCCGGGGCGTACGTCGCGGCCAAGGCCGGCCTGGAGACCATGGCCCACCAGGCCCGCAAGGAACTCGAGGGCACGGGGATCCGCCTCGGCGTGGTCCGCCCGGGCCCGGTGATGACCGAGATGGGCACCGAGTTCGACCCGGAGACCGCGGAGTCGGTCATCAACGACTGGGTCAAGCACGGCTTCGGTCGTCACCCGCGCATGTGTAAGCCGGCCGACCTCGCCCGGGGGGTCGCCGCCATGGTGTCGATGCCCCGCGGCGCCCAGATCACCGAGCTGGAGATCCAGCCGGAGGCCCCAATCGAGGAGGACTACTCGTGACCAGTACCGACAGCTCCACCGACAAGCCCACGGACTTCTCCACCCTCACCGAGCCGCGTCGGGTCTCCGACGGCGAGGGGGAGCTCGGGCACATGGACGAACTCCGTACCGACCCGATCGGCCTGTTCTGGCGGGTCCGTGAGGAGTGCGGCGACCTCGGCGTGTTCAAGATCGTCGACCGCGACATCTGCCTGGCCTCCGGGGCGGCCGCGAACGAGGCCTTCTTCCGTGCGCCGGACGAGTCGCTGGACCAGGCCGCCGCCTACCCGTTCATGACGCCGGTGTTCGGTGAGGGCGTCGTGTTCGACGCCAGCCCCGAGCGCCGCTCGGAGATGCTGCACAACACCGCGCTGCGCGGCGAGCACATGCGCCAGCACGCCGTCACCATCCCCCGCGAGGTCCAGCGCATGGTGGGCGAGTGGGGCGACGAGGGTGAGATCGACCTCCTCGAGTGGTTCTCCGAGCTCACCATCTACACCTCCTCGGCGTGCCTGATCGGTCCGAAGTTCCGCGAGCAGCTCGACGCCCGGTTCGCGCACCTCTACCACGATCTCGAGCAGGGCACCGACCCCCACGCGTACATCGACGCCTACGCAGACATCCCCGCGTTCCGCAAGCGGGACGCGGCGCGAGCGGGGCTGGTCGAGTTGGTCTCCGGGATCATGGACCAGCGGATGGCCGAGCCGCCGGCGAGCAAGGAGGACCGCGACCTCCTCGACGTCCTGGTCTCCGTCAAGAACGACGACGGCACGTACCGGTTCACCCCGGACGAGGTCACCGGCATCTTCATCTCCATGATGTTCGCCGGACATCACACCACCTCCGGTACCAGCGCGTGGATGCTCATCGAGTTGCTCAAGCACCCGGACTACCTCGCGCAGGTGGTCGCCGAACTCGACGAGGTCTACTCCGACGGGGCCGAGTACAGCTTCGGGGCGTTGCGTCAGATGCCCAGGGTCGAGAACGCCCTGAAAGAGACGCTGCGTCTGCACCCGCCGCTGATCATCCTCATGCGGGTGGCGCAGGAGGACGTGCAGATCGGCGACCACGTCGTCCGCGCCGGGCAGACCGTCGCGGCGTCCCCCGCGGTCTCCAACCGGCTGCCGGAGGACTTCCCGGACCCCGACTCCTTCGACCCGGAACGCTATGCCGAGCCGCGCCAGGAGGACATCGTCAACCGGTGGACCTGGATCCCCTTCGGCGCCGGACGGCACCGCTGCGTGGGCGCGGCGTTCGCCCAGCTGCAGATCAAGGCCATCTTCTCGATCCTGCTGCGGGAGTTCGAGTTCGAGCTCGCGCAGCCGCCCGAGAGCTACCACAACGACCACTCCAAGATGGTCGTCCAGCTGGCCCAGCCGTGCACCGTCCGCTACCGGAGGAGGCAGCGCAGGTGAGCGGGCAGCAGCCGATGCGGGTGGAGGTGGACTTCGACCTGTGCCAGGGGCACGCCGAATGTCAGGCGGAGGCCCCCGACTGGTTCACGGTCGGCAAGGGCTCCGAGGCCAAGGTGCGTGCCAAGCGGGGCGTGGTCCCCGACGACCAGCTCGAGGCCGTCAAGGCCGCCGTCAAGTACTGCCCGACGCAGGCACTCCGCCTCGTCGAGAACCAGACCCACCAGGAGTGAGTGACGTGACCCGATACGACCGCGCCGAGATCGCCGAGTTCGTGCAGCGCTGGATCGAGGCCAACGCCGAGTGCGAGCGCAACAAGGACTGGACCCCGCTCGCCGACTTCTACGCCGAGGACGCCACCTACGGCTGGAACTACGGCACCAAGGACGACTTCATGGCCGTCGGCCGGGACGAGATCCGCGACATCGCGCTGGGCCAGGAGATGGCCGGGCTCGACGGCTGGGAGTACCCCTACATCCGGACCATCATCGACCCCGAGACCGGCGACGTGCTCTGTCTGTGGAAGCAGATCGCCCGAGACACCGTCGACCCGAAGACCGGGAAGCCGTACGAGGTCCACGGGCTCGGCGGGTCGTGGTTCCTCTACAACGGTGACCAGAAGTGGAAGTGGCACCGCGACTTCTTCGACTTCGGCAACGTGGTGGACCTGTTCATGCGGATGTACGAGGCCGACGCGCTCACCGATTCGATGAAGGCCCGGTTCGAGGCGGCCGGGGACAAGCCGGCCGGGTGGTATCGCATCGAGGACAGCCCGGCCCCCTTGTGGCCGGTGTCCGCCCCGGACGAGGTCTGAGTCCGGTGGCCGCGCGCGACCGGATCGTCAACAGCGACCCCCTGGAGTCCCTCGACCACGCCAGGCTCGCCAGGCTGCTGCCCGACCTGCTGCTGATCGGCCAGCTCATCGACCGGGCGGGGATGCCGGCCCTGCTCGGCGAGTTCGGTGTGGACGGGATGCGCGATGTGGCGATCGAGGAGTGGCAGGCCGCGAGCCCGCACTACACCCGGCGCATGAAGGAGGCGCTGTCGATCACGGGAGACGGCGTCGCGGAGATCTTCAAGGGCTTCCAACTGGATGTGGGGGCGCCGCCGGAGTTCATGGACTTCCGGTACGCGGTCACCGACCACGACCACGGCGAGTTCTGGCTCGACCACTGCGGTGCGCTGATGGACGTCGAACCGATGGGGGACCGGCTCGTCACCACGATGTGCCACGACATCGAGGACCCCACCTTCCCGGCCACCGCGCTGGCCACCAACCCCCGGGCCGTCGTGGAGCCCGTCCACCGTCCGCCGCGCAGCCCGGAGGGCCGGACGCCGCACTGTCACTGGACCGTGCGGATCGACCCGGATTCAGAGCCGGCGGCGTGGCCCGAGCCGGCGGTCGAGTCCGCGAGCAGCCGGTTGATCGACTTCGCCTTCGAGCCGCCGGAACCGCGGGACACCACCGGTGAGGGCCCTCGGGACGACTACGCCGGTCCGCTGTTGACGGATCTGAGCTTCCCCGAGTTCACCGCGGCCGCGCTCGTCCGCATGACCCGCGAGGTGTACCTGCAGATGCACCTGCTGGCGGTGGGTTTCCACCAGTCGGTGCGTCGCCGGTCGGACGCCGAGACCGCGGACCGGCTGCTCGCCTACCAGGCGACGGGGATCGCGGGGGTCGCCGCGGGACGGATCCGAGACGTCCTCGGCGTGGAGGGGGACGCACACGGGTTGGCCGCCGTGCTCGATCTCCACCCGCTGGCCGGTCCGACCGCCTACACGGGGTACTCGTCGTCGGTCTCCGGCGACGGCGCGAGCGTCACCGTCACCTGGGACACCGCGGCGGACGCGTTCGCCGACGACACCTGGATGCCCCTGCTCGCCCGGGACGGCCTGCGCCCCCTCGCCGCGGCGGCACAGGCGGTCGACCCGCACTGGACCGTGGAGCGCGTGCCCTCGGACGGCTCCCGGGTCGAGGCCGTCCTCCGGCTCGGAGACGTACCAGCGAAGGAGTCCGACGAGGTCGCCGTCACCCGGATCAGCACCGGGGCGGCGTTCGACTTCGGACCGGCCCGCACGCCACTGCCCATCACCCCGGTCTGAGACCGGACGCTCGCCCGAGACAGCACACCCGACCCCGTCACGGAGGACACCACATGGCACACAACCTGGCCGACCTCTTCGAACACGCCGTGGACGCCTACGGCGCCGACCGTCTGGCGGTGGTGGAGGGCGAACGTCGTCTCACCTACGCCGACCTGGAGGCCGAGGCCAACCGGTGGGCCTCGGCGCTCGCCTCCCTGGGCGTCGGGGCCGGCGACCACGTCGGTGTGCACCTGCGCAACGGGGTGGACTGTCTGGCGCTGATCCTCGGAGTCCTCAAACTGCGGGCGGTGACCATCAGCATCAACTACCGCTACTCGGGCCCGGAGCTGCGCTACCTCTACGACTACTCCGACACCAGCGTGCTGGTGTTCCACCGCGAGTTCGGCGCCGCGGTGACCGAGGCCGTACGAGGGCTCGACGCCGTCCGGCACACGATCATGGTGGAGGACGGCTCGGGCGTCGACACCCTTCCGGACGGTGTCCTCCCCGCCCGCGAGACCCTGGAGGCGGCGTCGGCGGAGCGCCCCGGGGTGGAGCGGAGCGGCGACGATCTCTACCTGGTGTTCACCGGTGGCACGACGGGCAAACCGAAGGGTGTGATGTGGCGTCAGGAGGACCTGTGGCGCAGCCTCGGAGGTGGCGCGGACTACCACACGGGTGAGCCGGTGCCCGACGAGTTCCACCAGTCCAGGGCGGGTCTGGGCGGTGACCCCATGCGCTACCTCATCCTGCTCCCGCTCATCCACACCTCGGGCATCATGCCCAGCTTCACCGGCCTGTTCGCCGGCGGCACCATGCACTACCTCCCGCACTTCCGGGCCGCGGACGTCCTGGAGGAGATCGAGACCGAGAAGATCCAGGTCGCCGTGGTGGCCGGTGACGCGATGGTCCGGCCACTCGTGGATCTGATGCGGCGGACCGACCCCGACACCTCGAGCATGTTCATGGTCTCCTCGGGAGCCGCCCTGTTCTCGCCCTCGGTCAAGGCGGACCTGCTCGAGCTCCGTCCCGATCTGATGATCATGGACGCGTTCGGCTCGTCCGAGGGCGGCTTCGGCGGCCTGGGCGTGGTGACCAAGGCCGATCTCGACGACGGGTCGCTCTTCGCCGACCACGGACCACGGATCCCCAGGGGTACCACCCTGCAGCTCGTCGACGACTTCGACGAACCGCTGCCCGACGACTCGCAGGAGATCGGCTGGATCGTCAAGAGCGGGTACCAGCCCGCCGGCTACTACAAGGACGAGGCCAAGACCGCCGAGACCTTCCGGGAGATCGCCGGCAGCCGCCGGGTGTTCACCGGGGACCGCGGACGGTACGACGGCCCCGACACGATCATCATGCTCGGCCGGGCCAGTCAGGTGATCAACTCCGGCGGCGAGAAGATCTTCGCCGAGGAGGTCGAGGCCGCGCTCAAGGCGGTGGCCGGGATCGAGGACGCCGTGGCGTTCGGGGTCCCGGACGAGCGGTTCGGGCACCGGGTCGGCGCCGTGGTCCAGTGGGCGGATGCCGCACAGGGCTCATCGCCGGACTCCTCGCCGGGCACCGGCCCGCGGGACCTCGACGCCGTCGGGCACGCCCTGCGCGAGCACCTTGCCGGGTTCAAGATCCCCGTGGCGTACTGGGTGGTCGACCGCGTCGAACGCCATCCCAGTAGCAAGACCGACTACGGCTGGGCGCGCCGTCTGGTGGCCGAGCGTGCCCCCGACCTCGACCGGC
>NZ_JAALEB010000074.1:0-36031 GCF_014145165.1 Dietzia sp. Cai40
GCCCGCGACGGCCTCGAGCAGCGGGGTCCGTCCGGGGAGGTCCGCCTTGGGCAGGTGCAGCACGATCGGCATGGAGCGGACGGTGCCGCGGTCATCCGGGTCCTCGGTCCCGGCCGACCCGGCGCGGAGTCGGGCGTGGCACCAGTCGAGCGCGGCACCGGTCGCAGGACCTCCCGCCGGTGGTGCGTCGGTCGGTGGCTCCTCGGGACGCGGCCCCTCGACCTGTGGTCCCTCGGTCACACGAGCGGGACGCGTCGGTAGGTGCCGGCGGCGGTGTCTGCCGCCTCGATCTCGTCGCGCGTGATGCCGAGGACGAACAGGACGGTGTCGAGGAACGGCTTGGACAGCGACGCGTCGGCCACCTCGCGGAGGGCGGGCTTGGCGCAGAACGCGATCCCCAGCCCCGCAGCGGTGAGCATGTCGATGTCGTTCGCCCCGTCGCCCACCGCGACGGTCTGGCTCAACGAGATACCGAGCTCCTCGGCGAACTCGCGCAGGTAGTCGGCTTTGGCCTCACGGTCCACCACCTCGCCGATGACGCGACCGGTGAGTACGCCGTCCTCGATCTCGAGCGTGTTGGCCCGCGCGAAGTCGAGACCCAGCTCCTCGGCGAGGCCGGCGATCACCTGGATGAACCCGCCCGACACCACTCCGCAGCGGATGCCGAGACGCTTGAGCGTGCGGATCGTCGTCCGCGCACCCGGGGTCAGAACGATGCTGGCCGCGACCTCGTCGAGGACGGTGGCCGGCAGTCCGGCCAGGGTCGCCACGCGCTCATGGAGGGACTGGGCGAAATCCAGCTCCCCCCGCATCGCGCGTTCGGTGACCGCGCGCACCTCGGCCTCCCTGCCCGCGTGGGCGGCGAGCATCTCGATGACCTCACCCTGGACCAGGGTGGAGTCCACGTCGAACACCACCAGACGCTTGGACCGGCGGCCCAGCCCGGCACCGTCCACCGAGATGTCGACGCCGTGCGCGTCCGACAGGGGCGCCATCGCCTCGCGCAGCCTGGCGTCGTCGGCGGCGTCGCGGCCGGCGGTCGAGACCTGCAGCTCCAGCCCCGTCACCGGGTAGTCGGCGATCCCCCGGATCGTGTCGATGTTCGCGCCGATCGACGCGAGCGAACCCGCCACCGCGGAGAACGCCGACGCGGTGACCGGACTGCCGAGGATCACCACCGCGTGGGTCGAGGGCGGCGTGGGGGGCGCGATGTCGTCGAACTGGACCTCCAACTGCATCCCCAGCTCGTGGACCTGCTCGGTGAGCTCGCGGACCACGGTCACGATGTCGGCGCCCGCGTCCACCCGGACCATGAGCCCCAGGGAGAGGTGGCCGTTGACCACGACCTGCTCCACGTCCACCAGGTCGGCGTGGTGGGAGGCGAGGACCGACATGATCCTCGCGGTCACACCTGGCCGGTCGGGACCGGTGACGGTGAGTAGTGCCGGGGTACCGGGGGTGCTCACGTGTGCTCCTGACGAGTGCTCGTGCTGACGACTGGGGTGGTGGACCGGACGGGCTCACACGCGCCGAACCCCGCCGGAGGACGAGCCTACCGACGGGGTTCAGCGGGGTCCGACGCCCGTGGGTGAGTACGGGCGGGTGGGTCAGCCCCTCTGCGGTGACGAGCCGCGCTCGGCCACGTCCTTGACCGCAGCCGGGTCCTGGGCCGCGGCCCGGCCCCCGACGTGGGCCTCCGCACGCATGCGCTCGCTCATGTGCGGGTAGTGCAGTTCGAACGCCGGCCGCTCGGAGCGGATCCGGGGCAGGGTCACGAAGTTGTGACGCGGCGGCGGGCAGGAGGTCGCCCACTCGAGCGAGTTGCCCGCACCCCACGGGTCGTCGACCGTGACGATCTCGCCGTAACGCCAGCTCTTGATGACGTTCCAGATGAACGGCAGCATCGCGATGCCGAGGATGAACGACCCGATGGTGGAGATCTGGTTGAGGACCGTGAAGTTGTCCGTCGCCAGGTAGTCGGCGTACCGGCGGGCCATGCCCTGGTTACCGAGCCAGTGCTGCACGAGGAACGTGGTGTGGAAGCCGATGAACATCAGCCAGAAGTGCCACTTGCCCAGCGTCTCGTCGAGCATCCGGCCGGTCATCTTGGGGAACCAGAAGTACACGCCGGCGAACGTGGCGAACACGATCGTGCCGAAGAGCGTGTAGTGGAAGTGGGCGACGATGAAGTACGTGTCCGAGATGTGGAAGTCGATCGGCGCCGCGGCCATCATGATGCCCGTCAGACCACCGAAGAGGAAGGTCACGATGAAGCCGAGCGCGAAGATCATCGGCGTCTCGAACGTCATCTTGCCGCGCCACATGGTGCCGATCCAGTTGAAGAACTTCACACCCGTCGGAACGGCGATGAGGAACGTCATGAACGAGAAGAACGGCAGGAGCACCGCACCGGTGACGAACATGTGGTGAGCCCAGACCGCCATGGACAGCGCGGCGATGGCGAGGGTCGCGAAGATCAGACCGGCGTAACCGAAGAGCGGCTTGCGCGAGAAGACCGGGAACACCTCGGAGACGATGCCGAAGAACGGCAGGGCGAGGACGTACACCTCGGGGTGACCGAAGAACCAGAACAGGTGCTGCCAGAGGATGGCGCCACCGTTGCCCGGATCGTAGATGCGGCCACCGAACTGCCGGTCGTAGAAGACGCCGAGAGCGGCGGCGGTGAGCAGCGGGAAGATCAGCAGGATCAGGACCGACGCCACGAGGATGTTCCACGTGAAGATCGGCATACGGAACATGGTCATGCCCGGCGCGCGGAGGCAGATGATCGTGGTGACGAAGTTGACTGCGCCGAGGATGGTACCGATACCGCCGATGCCCACACCGAGGATCCACAGGTCCGCGCCGACGGCCGGCGAGTGGATCTTGTCGGCCAGCGGCATATACATGGTCCAGCCGAACGCGGCCGCACCACCCGGGGTGAGGAAGCCCGAGAGCATGATCGTGCCGCCGACCGCGAACAGCCAGTAGCCCAGGGCGTTCAGTCGCGGGAAGGCGACGTCGGGGGCGCCGATCTGCAGCGGCATGATGTAGTTCGCGAACCCGATCACGATCGGGGTGCCGTACAGCAGCAGCATGACCGTGCCGTGCATGGTGAACAGCTGGTTGAACTGCTCGTTGGACAGGAACTGCATGCCCGGGACGAAGAGCTCCGCCCGGATGAGCAGGGCCATGAGCCCGCCGATGAAGAAGAAGACGAAACAGGTGACGATGTACATCAGGCCGAGCAGCTTGTGATCGGTCGTCGTCATCATCTTCCACACGAACGAACCCGGCCGGGCGGTGCCCGTGGGTACGCCCGGCGGATGGTCGAGATCGTCGACCGGCTTGGGGGCCACTGCGGTCATAAGGGTCCTCCTGAACGCCTCACCCGACGCCGCGGGTCGAACCACCGACCCCACGTCGAACGCAAAGGAATAGTGCGTGAGGGCAATCCTAACCCTCCGCTGAGAGCGTCCACCACTCACCCCGCCGAACTCGCCGGGGCGGGTCATCTGCGGGAATCCGGCCCCGCCACGACACGCCCGAGATGACGCCCGGACCCGCCTCGACCTCCACTTCGACTGCGCCCGCGACCCATCTCCTAGGCTCTCCCCCATGACCGATCTCGCGCCGAGCCGACACCGCCCTCGCGGACGGGGGTACCCTTTCACCCCCGTGCGGGTCACGGTGGGCGTCGTGGGCCCGCTCGTCGCCGGCCTCGTGCTCGCCGGGTGCGGGCCGTCCCCCGTCGACATGGTCGAGCACCCCGTCACCACGACCCCCTCACGGATGGCCGGCGAGGAGCTCCAGCGCTCCGCCGAACCGGAGGAGTCGTGTGCGCCCGTACCGGCGCCGGCCGAGTTCGCCGGGAACGGCGTCAGGCGGGTCGAGTCCGTGGACCCGGCCGACGCGACGGTCGAGGTCCCCCGGTCGCCGGAACGGATCCTGGCTCTCGGGGCCGGGGCCGTGGACGTCGCGTGCGGCCTGGGGCTGCAGGACCTCGTCGTCGGGACCTCCGGTCTGCCCCGCGACGCCGACGTCTACCTCCCCGCGCCCCTCGTGGGACTGCCCGACCTCGCGATCACCGGCGACTCGGGCGCGGAGGAGACCGCGGCCGCGGCCCGTGAACTCGACCCCGACCTCATCGTGTTGGCGGACTCGCTCGATCCCGACCCGTCCGTGGTGCGGGCGTTGGCGGAGGTCGCCCCGACGGTCGTGTACGACGCGCGGGCTCTGAACTGGACCGAGAGCACCGAGGCGATCGCCGACGCCTACGGGCGCCCGCGTGCCGGCGGGGATCTCCTGCTGGACGTGATCGACCGGGCCCGGTTCACCGCCGACGCCACCACCCCGAGCGACACCTGGGTCTCGCTCGTCTCCGTCTCCGTCTCCGACGCCGACGGCGTCGCGGTCCAGCGGCCGGACACCCTCGGGAGCCTCATGCTCGAGGCGGTCGGTGCCGGCCGACCCCCGGCGCAGCGCACGCGGGACGGCCAGCGGATCGAACCCGCCCCAGAGTCTCCTCCCGTGGGCGATGAACTCGACGGTGACGTGATCTTCGCCGTGGTGGGCGGCGGTGACGGCTCGGAGCAGTCCGCGCGGGAGGCCTTCGCCACCGAGCGGTGGACGGACCTCGCCGCGGTGGGCGCCCGCCGCATGTTCGTCGTGGACCGGGCCGTGTGGGAGGGATCCGGCCCGGTGGCCGCGCGCGCGGTCCTCGACGACATCCGGAGTTCCATCAACGGGATCGCCCCGGACGGGTAGCCGGGGAGCCGGCCGTTCCGGCCGGGCCGACAGGACGACCCGGCGCACCTGCCGGACGACCTCACCCCGGCACCTGATCGGGTGCCGGGGTGAGGTGGTGACGACGGTCGGGTCAGAAGTCCCAGTCCTCGTCCTCCGTGGCGACGGCCTTGCCCATGACGTAGGAGCTGCCGGAACCCGAGAAGAAGTCGTGGTTCTCGTCGGCGTTCGGGCTGAGCGCCGAGAGGATCGCGGGGTCGACGTTGGTCTCGTCCTTGGGGAACATCCCCTCGTATCCGAGGTTCATCAGCGCCTTGTTGGCGTTGTAGCGCAGGAACTTCTTGACGTCCTCGGTCCACCCCACCGTGTCGTAGAGGTCCTCGGTGTAGTCCGCCTCGTTGTCGTACAACTCGAAGAGCAACTCGAAGGTGTAGTCCTTCAACTCGTCGCGCTCGGCCTGCCCGATCTGCTCGAGCGCACGCTGGTACTTGTATCCGATGTAGTAGCCGTGCACGGCCTCGTCCCGGATGATGAGCCGGATGATGTCCGCCGTGTTGGTGAGCTTGGCCCGCGAGGACCAGCGCATGGGCAGGTAGAAGCCCGAGTAGAAGAGGAACGACTCGAGGAGGGTCGAGGCGATCTTGCGCTTGAGGGGATCCTCCCCGGAGTAGTACCCGAGGATGATGTGCGCCTTGCGCTGCAGGAAGGTGTTCTCCTCCGCCCACCGGAAGGCGTCGTCGACCTGCGGACTGGAGCAGAGCGTCGAGAAGATGGTGGAGTAGCTCTTGGCGTGGACCGATTCCATGAACGCGATGTTGGTGAGCACCGCCTCCTCGTGGGGGGTCGACGCGTCGGGGATCATGCTCACCGCGCCGACCGTCCCCTGGAGGGTGTCCAGCAGCGTCAGGCCGGTGAAGACCCGGGTGGTGAGCTGTTGCTCCGAGTCCGTCAGGGTCTGCCACGACGGGATGTCGTTGGACACCGGGACCTTCTCCGGCAACCAGAAGTTACTGGTGAGCCGACCCCAGACCTGATCGTCGACCTCGTCCGTGACGCGGTTCCAGTTGATCGCCGACACCCGGTCGACGAGCCGGGGGGCGACCCCGGCGGCGGGGCTGTGGGATCCCGGAGCGTGCAGCTCGGCGGTCATCGGATCTCCTCGTGATGGCGGGGGCGGTTCGGGGCGCAGGCCTGAGGCCCGGGGGTCAGAGCATGCACGAGACGCAGCCCTCGACCTCGGTGCCCTCGAGCGCGAGCTGGCGCACGCGGATGTAGTACAGGGTCTTGATCCCCTTGCGCCACGCGTAGATCTGGGCGCGGTTCACGTCGCGGGTGCTGGCCGTGTCCTTGAAGAACAGGGTCAGCGAGAGTCCCTGGTCCACGTGCTGGGTGGCCGCCGCGTACGTGTCGATGATCTTCTCGTACCCGATCTCGTACGCGTCCTGGTAGTAGTCCAGGTTGTCGTTGGTCAGGTAGGGCGCCGGGTAGTAGACGCGACCGATCTTGCCCTCCTTGCGGATCTCGATCCGGGACGCGACAGGGTGGATCGACGAGGTCGAGTTGTTGATGTAGCTGATCGACCCGGTGGGCGGCACGGCCTGCAGGTTCTGGTTGTAGATGCCGTACTGCTGCACGTCGGCCTTGAGCGCGCGCCAGTCCTCCTGGGTGGGCACCGCGACGCCCGCCTCGGTGAACAGCTGGCGCACCCGCTCGGTGGCCGGCTCCCACACCCTGTCCGTGTACTTGTCGAAGAACTCACCGGACGCGTACGTGGACTCCGGGAACCCGGCGAACCACGTCCCTCGCTCCCGCGCGAGGAGATTCGACGAGCGGACCGCGTGGTAGAGCACCGTGTAGAAGTAGATGTTCGTGAAGTCCACGCCCTCCTCGGACCCGTAGTGGATCCGCTCGCGGGCGAGGTAGCCGTGCAGGTTCATCTGCCCCAGGCCGATCGCGTGGGACTCGGCGTTGCCCCGCTCGATCGACGGGACCGAGTCGATGTGGGTCTGGTCGGACACCGCGGTCAGGCCCCGGATCGCCGTCTCGATGGTCCGGCCGAAGTCCGGTGAGTCCATGGCCTTGGCGATGTTGAGGGAGCCGAGGTTGCAGGAGATGTCCTTACCCACGTGCGAGTAGGTGAGGTCCTCGTTGTACGTCGACGGCGTGGAGACCTGGAGGATCTCCGAGCACAGGTTCGAGTGGGTGATCTTGCCGGCGATCGGGTTGGCCCGGTTCACCGTGTCCTCGTACATGATGTACGGATAGCCGGACTCGAACTGCAGCTCGGCGAGGGTCTGGAAGAAGTGCCGCGCGTTGATCTTGGTCTTCTTGATCCGGCTGTCCTCGACCATCTCGGTGTAGTGCTCCGTGATGTCGACGTCCGCGAAAGGCTTGCCGTAGATCCGCTCGACGTCGTACGGCGAGAACAGGTACATGTCGTCGTTGCGCTTGGCCAGCTCGAACGTGATGTCCGGGATCACCACGCCCAGCGACAGGGTCTTGATGCGGATCTTCTCGTCCGCGTTCTCCCGCTTGGTGTCGAGGAACTTGAAGATGTCCGGGTGGTGGGCGTGCAGGTACACCGCCCCGGCACCCTGGCGGGCGCCGAGCTGGTTGGCGTAGGAGAAGGAGTCCTCCAGCAGCTTCATCACGGGGATGACGCCGGAGGACTGGTTCTCGATGTGCTTGATCGGGGCGCCGTGCTCGCGGAGGTTCGACAGCAGCAGTGCCACTCCGCCACCGCGCTTGGACAGCTGCAACGCGGAGTTGATGTTGCGGCCGATGGACTCCATGTTGTCCTCGATACGCAGGAGGAAACAGGAGACGGGCTCGCCGCGCTGCTTCTTGCCCGAGTTCAGGAACGTGGGGGTGGCCGGCTGGAAGCGACCGTCGATGATCTCGTCGACCAGGCGGCGGGCCAGGTCCTCGTCGCCGTCCGCGAGCGTGAGGGCCACCATGCAGACGCGATCCTCGTAGCGCTCGAGGTACCGCTTCCCGTCGAAGGTCTTGAGCGTGTACGAAGTGTAGTACTTGAACGCGCCGAGGAACGTGGGGAAGCGGAACTTCTTGGCGTAGGCGTGGTCGAACAGCTCCCGCACGTAGTTGCGCGTGTACCGGTCGAGCACCTCCCGCTCGTAGTAGTTCTTGTCGACCAGGTAGTCCAGCTTCTCGTCCAGGTTGTGGAAGAAGACCGTGTTCTGGTTGACGTGCTGGAGGAAGTACTCCCGCGCGGCCTCACGGTCCTTGTCGAACTGGATCCTGCCGTCCGCGTCGTAGAGGTTGAGCATGGCGTTGAGCGCGTGGTAATCCAGGCGCTGCCCCTCGCCCGCCTCGCCGGCGATGGTGCCTTCGGGGGTCACGGTCGGTGCTGCCAAAACTCTTCCAATCCCTCGCGGACGCGGATGACGTCCTCTTGTGTGCCCATCAGTTCGAACCTGTAGAGGTACGGGACCTCGAGTTTGCGTGCGATCACGTCGCCGGAGACCGCGTAATCCGAACCGAAGTTGGTGTTACCGGCGGCGATCACGCCGCGGCAGAGGCTTCTGTTGTGCTCGTTGTTCAGGAACGTGACCACCTGTCGCGGGACCGACGCCCCGGTCCTGCCCGTGACCTCGAGGCATCCCCCGTACGTCGGGACGATCAGAACATACGGGTCCGACACGATCGGCCCCGCTTCGGTCCTCCGCGTGGGTATGCGCAGCGCCGGGAGCCCCAGACGGTCGACGAACCGCTTGGTGTTCTCGGAGACGTTGGAGAAGTAGACGATCCTCACCGGCTCGGTGGCCGACAGCGGAGCCGCCATGACTGCCCCCTTCGGATCTACATGTGTTCCGGGTCCGCCCCGGGGTCAGGCCGCGACGGTGACGAGGGCCTTGATCCGGTCCGGCCGGAAACCCGACCAGTGCTCGGAACCGGACACCACGACGGGAGCCTGGAGATACCCGAGGGCCATCACGTACTCACGCGCGTCGTCGTCGACGGAGATGTCGACCACCCGGTACTCGACGCCCTGCTTGTCGAGCGCCTTGTAGGTGGCGTTGCACTGGACGCAGGCGGGCTTGGTGTAGACGGTGACCATCAGTCGTGGACCTCTTTCGGCACGGGCGCCGGGGAGGCGCGGAGGGGCTCTTCTCGGACGGTCATCGGTTCCGGCGCTTCCGCCCGGCCTGTGGATAACCGTCGTGTCTGTCAGGGTTCACAGCCCGAATGCCACACGTGGCATTCATCGGGGGCCGCAACACCCTAGACACTACCCCTAGTGTCCGACGAGTCAATCGACCACAACATTTTGGTCTTACAATGGTGGTATTCCCAGGTCGCGATCCCGCCTTGTGGACACTTCCCACCCACCGTTGTCACGGTCGGCCCGAACGCCGCCGCCTCGCCCCGCGACCGTCACTCTGCCACGCGTGAGACGGTGCCGGAGACCCCGTCCGGCGCCCCACAGGTCGTCCCCAACCACCCCACACCTTGTCCCCAACCGCTCCACAGGGGCGACGGGGTCACCGCCGCGGAAGGGGCACCGGGAGGCCCCGCGGCGGCGGGGTCGTCGGGGGTCACCGTCGGCGCGGGTCTGCCCCGCCCCCACGACGACGACGAGGGCCCGCCGCCGGCGAACCGGAGGCGGGCCCTCGAGGGTGCGTGGGATCCCACGCGGACGAGACTCAGCCCTGGCGGGCCTTGAAACGGGGGTCCTTCTTGTTGATCACGTAGACCTTGCCGCGACGACGGACAACCTGGGCGCCCGGCTTGTTCTTCAGCGACCGAAGGGACTTGCGGACCTTCATCTGGCGCTCCTTAGGCTCTCGGGGCGGCCGTGATGGCCGCCGACACGACTGGGGATGACTGCGCGACACGTCCGACCCGGAGGTCGGATGCACGACACACAACTGGTCCATCGTAACGGACTGCCCCGTCAGAACTCCAACCGGCGGAACCGGGCACCTCGCGTGGCCCGTCCGCATGTCACGCAGAAGTCACACGGGCTTCCTATGCTGACGCCATGACCCAGTCCTCTGCAGACACCGGCGCTCTCCGCGCGTCCATCATCGCCGAACTCGGCGTTCGTCCCGACATCGATCCGGAGCAGGAGGTCGCCCGGCGGGTGGCGTTCCTGGCCGAGTATCTCCGCAGCACCCCCGCCACGGGTTTCGTCCTGGGGATCAGCGGGGGCCAGGACTCCACCCTGACGGGTCGGCTGTGCCAGCTCGCCGCCGAGAAGCTCCGCGACGAGGGCCTGCCCGACGCGCGGTTCGTCGCCATGCGGCTCCCCCACGGAACCCAGGCGGACGAGGACGACGCCGTCGCGGCCCTGGACTTCATCCGGCCCGATGCCCGCGTCACCGTCGACATCCGGGCGGCCTCGGAGGCCGCCTCCGGTGCTGCCGCGACTGCACTGGAGGACCTTCCCGGCCACGCGGGCCCGCTCCGCGACTTCGTCCGCGGCAACGTCAAGGCGCGCCAGCGGATGGTCGCGCAGTACGCGGTGGCCGGGCAGCTCGGCCATCTCGTCGTCGGCACCGATCACGCCGCCGAGGCGGTCACCGGCTTCTTCACCAAGTACGGAGACGGCGGCGTGGACCTCTCCCCCCTGACCGGCCTCACCAAACGGCAGGGTGCAGCGCTGCTGCGGCACCTCGGCGCCCCGGAGTCGACCTGGCGGAAGGTCCCCACCGCCGATCTCGAGGACGACCGTCCGGGCCTGCCCGACGAGGTGGCACTGGGCGTGACGTACGAGCAGATCGACGACTACCTGGAGGGCCGCGACGGCGTGCCGACTCAGGCCGCTGCCCGGATCGAGCAGCTGTTCCTGGCCACCCGCCACAAGCGGGCGGTCCCGGCCACGCCACTCGACACCTGGTGGCGCGAGGGGTGACGCCCCGGCGGTCGGTGGTCGACCGGACACCGGCCGACCAGGCACCGCCGCCCGATCACCGCACCAGCTCCCACACCGAGTCCAGCGCGTCCGCCGTCCCCGGTACGTCGAAGGACTGCGTGGTGAACACCGCCGCGCAGCGGCCCGTGCGCCGGTCGACGTAACCGATCGTCCCCAGTCCCCCCGCCCAGCCGACGACCCCGTCCGGGCGGATCTCCACCTGCATCCCGTATCCACAGCCGGGTCCGATGAACCCCTCCGCATCGGCGCGCTGCCGCGGAGTCAGGTGGTCGGTCGTCATCATCTCCGCGAACTCCGGACCCAGGACGGTCCCGCCGTCGACCAGGACGTCGAGGAAGGCCAGATAGTCGGCGACGGTCGAGGCCAGCCCACACGCCAGGGACTCGAAGCGAGGTGGGCGATCGAATCTGCTCCGGATGTCCAGCGGCCGGAGGGCCCCGTCGGGTCCGAGCCCGTGGCAGGTGGGGAGCCGATCCGGGTCGGCGGTGAACCCGCAGTCCGCCAGTCCGAGCGGCCCCGTGACGTACTCGGCCACCAACCCGGACACGCTGGCGCCCGTTGCCCGCGCCAGGAGCACCCCCAGGACGTCACTGCCGGTGTGGTAGTTCCAACCCCGCCCGGGTTGGTCCGCCAGGGGCAGTGCACCCAGCAGCCGGAGGTACTCGTCCGGCTCCATCGGCGGTGCGTAGGGGCCGGGTGCGACCTGCCGCTCGCCCATGGCGACGGTCAGGGGACTGCCCTCCCCCGCCCAGCCGACGCCGGCGGTCATGGTGAGGAGATGGCGCAGCGTGATCTGTCGCCCGGCCGGTACGGTCCGGTCGATCGGCCCGCCGGGCCGGGCGAGGACCCTGGGGGCGGACAGCTCCGGCAGATGTGTGGCCACCGGGTCGTCGAGCGAGAGGATCCCGAGCTCGACCAGCCTCAGCCCGAGCACGCCGCCCACCGGCTTGGTGTTGGACGACAGCGGGAACACCGCATCCGGGTCGAGCGCGGGGCCGCCGGGCGACCGCGTCCCACCCGACGCGATCCGTGATCGACCGTCCTGCCGTACCCCGCAGACGTAACCCGTCAGCCGTCCGGAGTCGACCAGGGCGTCGAGTCCCCCGGTGACGGAGGCGAACCGATCCATGGGGTGACCCTACGTCCGGGGGGCCGGCTGGTGAAGGGTTCGGCGGTGGTGGCCCGGGCCGTCAGCCCGCCAGCCGCGCCATCGGGCCGTGGACGTCGACGGGACGGAGGCAGGTGTCGGGGATCGTCCCCAGCGAGCACGTGCCCACCGGCAGGACCGGGCGATAGCCCTCCGGTACGCCACCGCCCGCGATCACGTCCCGGTACGCGTCGACCCCGGAGGTCGGCCTGCGCTCGAGAGCCGGATCGGTGAGCACATCCACCTGGTAGAGGCCGAAACGGGAGTCGTAGGTCCCCCACTCGTAGTTGTCCACCAGCGACCAGTGGTTGTAGCCGATCACCGGGTAGCCGTCGGCGACCGCGCGTTGGATCCAGAACACGACGTCACGGAGGTAGTCACCGCGCTCGAAGGAGTCCTCCCGGTAGCCGTTGTGGGTGGGCATCCCGTTCTCGACGATGAACAGCGGCTTGCCGGGGAAGTGCCTGGCGTAGTGGACGATCGACTCGTACATCCCCTCGGGCTGCGGACGGACGCCGGCGAAGTCGTCCCACGCGGCACGGATGGTCGTGAGATTGTCGAGCGCGATGCCGTAGTAGTAGTCGACCCCGATGAAGTCCAGCTCGTCGCGGATGTGGTTGAGCAGCAGATCGTCCGTGGCCGGGGCGAAGGCGGGGAGGTACGCCTCGTTCGCGGTGACCATGGCATCGGGGTCCGCCCGATGAGCGGCGTGATATCCCAGCTTGTGGGCCGCCACCACGTTGTCGCGGAATGCGTTGAACTGGTGCAGCCCCACCAGCCCGATGCGGAGTTCGTGACTGAAGAACACCAGCGGCTCGTTGAAGGTGACCCACATCGTCCCGTTACCGGCCCACCGCTCGGTGATGAGCTCGGCGTAGCGCCCGAACGCCTCCACCGAGTCCGGCGAGAGGAACCCGCCGCGATCGACCAGCCATCCCGGATACACGTAGTGGACCATCGTGATCATCGGCGTCATGCCGTGCGCCCTGATCGTGCTCAGGATGTCGTCGTAACGACGCAACGCCTGTTCGTCGTACCGCCCCGGCTCGGGCTCGATGCGCGACCACTCCACGCTGAGGCGGAAGATGTTCACGCCCAGGTCCGCGGCACGGGCGATGTCCTCCGGGTACCGGTTCCAGAAGTCGACGGCGTCGTTGACCGGATCAGCCTCTCCACGCGCGGCGGCGGCGTCGACGTAGCGCTTCCAGTTGGAATCCATATTTGAACCCTCGACCTGGAAGCCCGAGGTGGCCACCCCCCAGTGGAAGCCCTCGGCCATCCGCGCCTCGGCCCGGGCCTGCACGGACACCGAGATGAGAGCGGTCGCCACCAGAGCGGTGACGAGCACCAGCGCGAGCGGAATCCTGGTGACGGCAAACTTATGAACACCCATCACTAAAACATGACACATGCCTCGCCGGGCGTCAGCGCTTTGGGCCCCCGGACCCGGCATCGTGCGCGTCAGGCCCCGCGACCGGCGCGCCGGTACCCGGCCCGGAGGCCCGCCGCGGCGTCTACCGTGGTGTGATGCGAACCCTGGGAAACGTGCTCTGGTTTCTGCTCGCCGGCTGGTGGTTGGCGCTCGTGTACGTCATCGCCGGGATCATCGCCTGCATCCTGATCATCACCATCCCGTTCGGCATCGCCTCGTTCCGGCTCGCGGCGTACGTCCTGTGGCCGTTCGGGCGGCGGACCGAGTTCCGCCGGGACGCCGGTGCGCTCTCCCTGATCGGCAACGTCCTGTGGATCCTGGTGCTCGGCTGGGAACTGGCGATCGCCCACCTGCTCGCCGGGTTGCTGCTGTGCCTGACGATCGTGGGAATCCCCTTCGGCATCGCCTGCTGGAAGATGGTCCCGCTGGCCCTTCTCCCCCTCGGCCAGCGCATCGTGCCCATCCGTCACCCGTCGGAGGACCCCTTCGCCGCGGCGCCGGGGGCGCGGCGGTAGGACCGGGGACTCAGGCCGAGGACCGTGCGGAAGTCCGCGCTGAGATGGGCGTGGTCGGAGTACCCGAGCTCCGCGGCGATCCGGGCGATCGTCACCGACGGGTCCTCGCGTAGACGCTGCGCGGCCTCCTGGAGTCGGTACCGACGGATCATCTTCAGTGGCGGCAGTCCCACGTAGCGGTGCGCGAGTCGCTGCACCGCGCGAGTCGAGACGCCCAGGGCTGCGGCGACCTGGTCCACACGCACGATCGACCGGTCCGAGGCGATGAGATCCTCCATGGCGTTGGCCATGACGCCGCCGGCGTCCGGGGCGGCCAGGTGCGCGGCGGCCCACGCGGAGAAGTAGCGCAGCGCCCGGGCGCGGGCGACGGACTCGCGCTGGTCGGCCCCGCGCTGATCAGCAGGGCACGACCGGCCGACGACCTCGTCCACCTCTCCCATCGCCGCCATGACGGCACGATGCAACCCGGGGGCGTCGAGGGGCGTCTCCGCGTCGCGAAGCCGCCGGGGCTCGGCCGCCAACGAGGCCAATCCGGCCGGGCGGAGCAGGGCGCCTACCGCCCATCCGCTGCCGATGAGGTCCCGGTGGGAGACGCCGGTCGTCGGTCCGGAGAGACTGACCCCTCCGGGGTCGACGACGAGATTGGACGCCGGAAAAGGGAGCAGCTCCTGCCGGGAGGTCTCCCCCGGCGCGAGACGCCAGCGCGGGATCCAGAACCAACGGATCCGGTCACGCAGTTCCGACGGCGCGTCCTCGCGGTGGAAGGTGGGCAGCCGGTCCGGATAGAGGACCCCGCGTCGATCAGGGAGGTCGGCCATCGTCCCCTCCCCGCGTGTCGGACGCGACGGCGTCGCGAATCTTCAAGCCACTCCCGTGCATGTCCTCGTAGGTTCATCGCATGACAGAGAACACCACGCCCCGGGCCGGGGTCACCGGAGAACACACCACCGACGGCGTCCCCCACGGGTCGACCAGCCTCACGCCGTTCCTCGCCGTCGAGAGAGCGGGGGACGCGGTCGAATTCTATTCCTCGGTGTTCGGCGCCCGGGTGGTCGACGTGACGGAGATGGGCGGGATCGTCGTGCACGCCGAACTCGACCTCGGCAACGGCCGGCTGCAACTCGGCGAGCCCAGTCCCCGGTTCGGGCTCGTGCCCCCGCCCACCGGGGAGGTGGCCTGCTATTCGATCGGGATGTACTGCGCGGACGTCGACGAGGTGGTCGACCGGGCCGCACAGGCCGGGGCCACGATCCGTGAACCCGTGAGCGAGTTCGTCTCCGGCGACAGGTACGCCTCGATCCGGGACCCGTACGGCGTCCGATGGTCGATCATGTCCCGCGTGGAGGACCTGTCGGAGTCCGAGAGCGCACGCCGGGTCGCCGAGTGGGCCGCGCAGCAGGGATAGAGGTGAAAAGAGCCCGGCCAGTGGCCGGGCTCTTGCTCGCATGAACCATCCGTTGCCGGATCGTTCGTTCGGGTGGAGCTAAGGGGACTCGAACCCCTGACCCCCACACTGCCAGTGTGGTGCGCTACCAGCTGCGCCATAGCCCCGTATCGGTTGTTCCGCCGTTCCCCTCTCGGCGACCGGCTCGACCAAAGTTACACCATCCCGGTTCGGCGCTCCAAATCGCCTCCGGCCCCGCCCTGGACGGGCGGGGCCGGTACCGATCGGTGCGGACCGGGGTCAGGCGAGGATGTTGTCCAGCCAGGCCGGATCGGCGATCTCCACGACCTCACCCTCGTAGGCGACCGTGGGGGTGGAGACGCGGTCGGTCACCTCTCGGATACTGTCCTGCGAGTTGTCGGCGGTGTCCGAGGCCTTCTCCATCCCGCCGTTGGTCTCCACGTTGCCGATGCACTCCACCGAGTCCGCGTTCGCGCCGGCCGCCTCGGCGGTGGCGGCCAACTCCCTCGCGGAACGGTCGCCACCGCCCTCGGCGGGCTGCTGGGCGAAGAAGGCGTTCTTGACGTCGAAGAAGGCCGGCAGCGAATCCTTGGCCGCGACGCACTGGACGGCGGCGATGGCCCGCGTGGAGTACTCGCCCGACGCCGACTGGCGGTTGAGGAAGTTGAGGGTGTGGAACTCCACGCGCAGGTCACCGGCCTCCACGGCGGAGGCGATCCGCTCACCGTTCTGCCCCTCGAAGGAGGCACACGCCGGGCACATGAAGTCCTCCCAGATCTGGACGGTCGGGGCGGTCTCCTCCCCCACCGCGATCACACCCGTGTCCGAGATCTCGATCAGCTCGTCGGCCGTCTCACCGAACGTGATCGGGTTGGCCTCGCCTCCCCGCTGGGCCATCCACACGACGCCGCCGAGGACCAGGACGGCGACGGCGATCAGGGCCGCAACCGTGATCAGCATCCCGTTGTTCTTCTTGGTCTTCAGGACCTTCGTGCTCTTGTTACCTGCGGACTTGGCGTTCACGTGTGGGTGGGCCTTTCTCTCCTGGGAAACCGTCGGCCCTTTCCGAGCGACTGGCGACTACCGAGAGGGTACCGAAACCGCCTGAGTCCTCTTTCAGGTGAGGGCAGGTGGCGAGGCCGAAATGCACCGAGCCCCCGGTCGGTGATCGACCGGGGGCTCGGCCCGATGGTGGAGCTGCCGGGAATTGAACCCGGGTCCTCCGCAGCATCGGCAGGGCTTCTCCGTGCGCAGTCCGCGTTGGCCTCTACTCGGATCTCGCCCTCATGCGGACATGTCGGCGATGACGATCCCAGTCACTGTTGGATGTCCCGACCCACCCCGTGACCGGGTGAGCCGGTGATCCCTCTAGATGATGCCGGTGACCGGGGCGAGGGCGACCCCGGGCCGACAGACTACGGGCTCACTGTCAGGCAGCGAGGGCGTAGTCGCGCTGATTGGTATCGGCGCGTAATTGGTTGCCACGACGCTTACGGTGGTCTCTGGCCTGCACCGGCACGCTTCCCCTGCGTCAACTCACGTAGTCGAAACCACATCAGCCCCGTCAGGTCCGCCGACTCTCATCGACGGACCACTGACCCTACCCCGACCGGGGCCCCACCGCCAGGGTGAGCTCCGTCTCCACCTCAGCCCAGCGCGAGCAGTGCGATCGCCACCCCCGCCAGTGCGAGCCCCGCGATCTGGACCGCGCGAAGGCGCTCCCCTCCGTGCGTGATGGCCAGCGCCACCGTGAAGGCGGGGTAGAGCGCGGCGATCACGCTCACCAGCGAGAGCATGCCCGCCTGGGAGGCGAAGTAGAAGGCTCCGTTGGCGACCGCGTCGAACACGGCGATCACCAGGCCGATGGCGATGAGGCGCCGGGAGAACCTGAACGACTCGCGGGCGGCGAACGCCGCCGCCAGGACGACCCCGGTGGCGCCCACCCGCGACGCCGCGACCGGCCACAGCCCCTCACCCGCCGGGACCTGTGCCAGCAGGACGAAGAAGCCCGCGAACGCCAGCCCCGAGATCACCGTGAGCGCCATCAACGGCCAGGTGAGGCGACCGTGTCCGATCGACGAACCCTCGTCGCTCTCCAGTGAGACGAGGACCGTGGCGACGAGCGCCACCGACATCCCGACCAGGGCTGCCGCCCCGGGCCGCTCCCCCGCCACCAACCCGAACGCGAGCGGCACCGACGCGGCCAGAACCGCCGTGATCGGCGAGATCACGCTCATCGGCCCGCGCGAGAGCGCGACGTAGAACGACCACACCGCGAGACCTGACAGGAGGCCCGAAGTCAGCCCCCAGGCCAACCCGACCAGGGTCGGTGACCCCCCGGACACCACCGCCGCCGCCCCGACCAGCACGATCGACAGCGGGTACGACACGCTGACGACCCTCAGTGCACGGGCCCGCCGGGACGCGACCCCGCCGAGGTAGTCGCTGATGCCGTACGCCACCGCCGAGGTCGACGCCAGCGCGACCGGCATCATGCGTGCATGCCCTTGATCCTCCTGCCGAGTTCGCGAACGGCTTCGCGCTCGGCGGTCCGCTTGGCGATGTCGTGCCGTTTGTCGTGGGCCTGCTTACCCCGGGCGACGGCCAGTTCGACCTTGACCCGCCCGTTCACGAAGTAGAGGGACAGCGGGACCAGCGTGGCGTTGCCGTCCCGCACCTTGCCGACGAGCGAATCGATCTCGCGACGGTGCAGCAACAGTTTGCGGGCGCGCTTGGGCGCGTGGTTGGTCCAGTTCCCGTGGGAGTACTCGGGGATGTGGAGCCCGCGGAGCCACACCTCGCCGTCGTCGATCGTCGCGAACGCGTCGACCAACGACGCCTGGCCCTCGCGCATGCTCTTGATCTCCGTACCCAACAGCGCGATCCCCGCCTCGTGGGTGTCGAGGATGGAGTACTCGTGCCGGGCCTTGCGGTTGCTCGCGACCACGCTGCCGTCACGGCCGAGGGTCGACGCGCCCTTCTTCTTGTTCTTCTTGGCCACGCCGGTTCACCTCCTCGTCCGTCCGTCGGGCAGATCCCCCACTCTAGATCAGTACGGGATCACCGCCGAACCGTGATCCGCAGCGTGGCCCATGCCGTGAGCGCGGACACCACCGCGCCCGCCACCACGAGGACCGGGGCCAGCAGCAGGATGTCGACGGTGGTGATCCGTTCCACCAGGTTCGCCCGGTACGCCTCGGCCAGCACCCTGTCGAGGAAGACGACCTTGGCCCCCAGCAGCCCGCCGACCGCGAGCAGCGAACCGACCACCGACGCCAGCACGGCTTCCACCACGAACGGCAGCTCGGTGTACCAGCGGCTCGCGCCCACCAGTCGCATGATCCCCAGCGCGGTCCGGCGGGTGAAGGCCGCGATCTGCGTCATGTTGGCGATGAGCAGGACGGTGGCCAGGAGCTGGACCACCGCGACGGCGAACGCGGCGTTCCGGATGCCGTCCAGGACGGAGAAGACGCGCTCGACCAGCTCCCCCTGTCCCTGCACGACCTCGATCCCCGCGACACCCTCCAGGTCCTCGGCCACGGATTCCGCGCGGGTGGGGTCGTCGAGGGTGAGCGTGAATCGCGACCCCAGGGCGTCCGGGGAGGTCGACTCCACCAGGACGGGGTCGGTGGAGGCGAAGAGCTCGACGAACTCCTCGTACGTCTCCTGCGGGTTCTTGTACTCCACCGAGGCCACGCCGGCCGTGGCCTCCAACTCGTCCCGGATCTCACCGCACGCCGAGGTGCAGTCGGGGTCCTCGAGGGAGATGGCCCGGTCCACGTAGACACGGAACTCGTTGAGGTAGTCGTACTTGACCTGGCTGGCCGAGGCGGTCATGACCACCAGCACCCCGGCGCCGAGCATCGCCAACGCGACGGCGGTGGTGATGATCATGGCCAGCGTCATCGACAGGTTGCGGCGCAGGCCCTGTGCGACCTCGGACGCGATGAACCGCGCGGCCATCAGCGCCCCACCCCGTAGGTGCCGCGGGAGTCGTCGCGGACGACCCTTCCGTCGACCAACTCCACCACGCGGCGTCGCGAGCGGTCGACGATGTGTCGGTCGTGCGTGGCCATGAGGACCGTGGTCCCGGTCCGGTTGATCCGGTCGAGCAGCAGCATGATGTCCTCGCTGGTCTCGGGGTCGAGGTTGCCGGTCGGCTCGTCGGCGAGCAACAGCCTCGGTCGGTTGACGAACGCCCTCGCGATCGCCACCCGCTGTTGTTCGCCGCCGGAGAGCTCGTGCGGTCGGCGACCGGCCTCACGACCCAGACCCACCATCTCGAGCGTCTCGGGGACGACCTTGTCGATCGTCCGGCGGGACTTACCGATCACCTGCAGCGCGAACGCCACGTTCTCGGCCACGGTCTTACCCGGCAGCAGACGGAAATCCTGGAAGACGCAGCCGAGCGAGCGACGCAGCGACGGCACGGACGAGGCCTTCATCCTGGTGAGGTCGTGGCCGGCGACGACCAGGGTCCCGGAGTCGGGCCGGTCCTCGCGGAGCAACAGGCGCAGGAAGGTCGACTTTCCCGACCCGGAGGCGCCGATGAGGAAGGCGAACTCGCCCTCGGCGATCTCGACGGTCACGTCGGACAGAGCCGGACGCGTCGAGGACGCGTACGACTTGGTCACATGGGAAGCACTGATCACTCGAGTAGCGTAGCGCTACTCCAGTCACACGGCAGGCAAAGGACCCGTCGGTGTCAGCCCGTGGTCACGGGATTCCCACCGGCCCCGGCGTCGCCGGAATCCTCTCCCTGCGGCGACTGCTCCTGCGGCGACTGCTCCTGCGGTGTCTGCTGCGGCGGCGCCTGCTGCCCGGTCGCTCCCGTGGGGGACGTCGGGGTCTGGCGTCCCGGCGGCGGCGTCGTTCCGGTGACCGGCGGGGACGTCTGCGGAGTGGCGGTCGGAACCGTCGTCTGGTCGACCGTGGTCCCCGGGGTCGGCGACTCCTCGACGGGTGTCGTCCCCTCGGCCGGCGCGGGCGGTTCGGTCTCGGCGGTGTCCGTCTGGGGCGGTGGGGTACCGAAACTGGCGACCGGCTGGTCCTTGACCAGCGAATAGAGCATCGCGAACAGGACGAACGCCACCAGCAGGATCGCGGTGGTCCGCGACATCCTGAAGAACTCCCCGAGCAGGGACACGATCTTCGGTCGCGGCCGACGGGACGGCGCATCGGGATCAGTGGTCCCCCCGAGACCCAACGGATCGCCGCTGATCAGGGGCTCACGCGTGGTCGCCGCCTCGGTCCGCGCGCTGTCCTCGGCCTCCGGGCCGAGCTCGCCGGACGAGACCGCGTCGGAGGTCGTGCCCTCAGGTGTGTGGTCGTCGGGCGTGTGGTCGTCGGCTGTCGTGTCGTCGTCTCGGCGCTCGGCCATCACGCGCTCCCCTCTCCGGTCTGCGGTCGGAGCATGCCCGCCCGGATCGCGGCCAGGGCCTCGGGCTCCAGAACGATCCCCTCCGCGCGGAACCGGCGCAGGATGACCGCGCGCATCCGTCGGCCCACCTCCCACTGCATGCCGGGCTTGGTCCGGGCCAGCAACCGGATCACGGTCTGCTCAAGCCGGATCGACTGCACACCCATCACGGTGGGTTCGTCCAGGACGTACTGGCCCACCCGCTCGTCGTCGGTGATCTCGCGACAGACCTGTGCGAGCACCTCGTTGGCCTTGTCCATGTCGGCGTTGTTGGGCACCGGGACGTCGATGATCGCACGCGCCCAGTCCTGCGACTGGTTGATCGCGGTGACGATCTGGCCGTTGGGGACGATCACCGCCTCGCCGTCGAGGGTCCGCAGGCGGGTGATGCGCAGGGTGACGTCCTCGACGGTTCCCGCGGTGACGCCCGTCGCAGTGGTGAGCTCCACGATGTCGCCGTAGCCGTATTGACGCTCGGCCAGGACGAAGAACCCGGCCAGGAAGTCCTGGACGATCTTCTGGGCACCGAAGCCCAGCGCCGCACCGAGCACGGTGGCCGGGGCGACGAGTGCGACCAGGTTGACGCCGAAGCGCAGGAGGATCTGGATTCCGAACAGGATGTACAGCACGCCCACGGCGACGTACGAGATCACCTGGATCAGCGAGTGGAGGTGCTTGGACTCCTCCGACCAGAAATCCTCGTCGGTGTGTTTGGCGTCGATCCGACCGGTCCACATCCGCGCGATCTTGGCGATCACCCGCGTCATCAGGGCGGCGCCCAGCACGAGGAGGACGACCTCGAGGCCGTTGTTGCTGAGCCAGTTCAGGATGGGATTGAAGTCAGTCTGGAACCTCACTCCGCGTCGGCCCCCTCCCGCATCCGCCACCGGATGCCCGCCTCGATGAACCCGTCCAGGTCGCCGTCCAGGACCGCCGACGGGTTGTTGACCTCGAACTCCGTCCGCAGGTCCTTGACCATCTGGTACGGGTGCAGGACGTACGACCGCATCTGGTTACCCCAGGAGGCGTTGCCGCCCGAACCGAGCGCGTCCATGGCGGCCCGCTCCTCCTGTTGCTTGCGTGCGAGCAGCTTGGCCTGCAGGACCTTCATGGCCGCGACCTTGTTCTGCAACTGCGACTTCTCGTTCTGACACGTCACCACGATCCCGGTGGGGACGTGGGTGAGGCGGACCGCCGAGTCGGTCGTGTTGACGGACTGCCCGCCGGGGCCGGACGAGCGGTAGACGTCGACGCGCACCTCGTTCTCGTTGACCTCGATCGAGTCGGTCGTCTCCACCACCGGCAGCACCTCGACCTCGGCGAACGAGGTCTGCCGCCTGCCCTGGTTGTCGAACGGGCTGATGCGGACGAGTCGGTGGGTCCCCTGCTCGACGGAGAGTGTGCCGTACATGTACGGGTCATGGACGACGAAGGTCGCCGACTTGATGCCCGCCTCCTCCGCGTACGAGGTGTCGTACACCTCGACCTTGTGGCCGGCCTTCTCCGCCCACCGCACATACATGCGCATGAGCATCTCGGCGAAGTCCGCGGCGTCGACACCGCCGGCACCGGCACGGATGTTGACCACGGCCTCACGCTGGTCGTACTCGCCGCTGAGCATCGTCTTGACCTCGATGGCCTCGACGTCCTCACGCAGCTGGAGGCGCTCGGCGTCCGCGTCCTCGACGGCTCCGTCCCCCTCCTCCTCCGCCAGCTCGTACATCAGCGGGAGGTCCTCGATGCGTTGGCGCAGCTCGCGACACCTGCGCAGGTCGGCCTGGATGTAGGAGAGCTCGCTGGTGACCTTCTGCGCCCGGTCCTGGTCGTTCCACAGGTCGGGGTCGGCGGCCATCTGCTCCAGCTCGTCGACACGGCGGGCGAGCTCCTCGATGTCGAGGACCTTCTCGACCGTGGTCATGGTGGCGTCGAGGGCTGCGATGTCGGCGGAAACGTCGGGGTGCACGGGATCCAACTCTACGCGGCCGGGCGTCCGCCCCGCGTTTCCCCACCCGCCACCCTCCCGCGGTCCGGCGCACACCCCGTCGTCGACTCACGGGGGTAGCGTCGCGGGCGACGGACCCGCTACCGCCCGAGGTCAGCGGGCCACTGCGGCCCAGCGGAGGAAACCGATGTCCCCTGAGACCCGCCACCTGCGCCCTCCGTCCGACGAGGCCGTCGCGCCGATGACCGACGCGGACCTGGCCGCCAGACTCGTCGTCGACGCCGGGTCCCTGGCTCGACGTCTGCGCGAGGACGGCCTGGACGTCCGCCACAAGACCTCGGTCTCCGACGTGGTCACCGAGGCCGACCGGGCCGCCGAGCGCCAGATCACCGCCCTCCTGTCCCGCCACCGCCCTGACGACGGGGTCCTCGGCGAGGAGGGCACCCTGGTCCCCGGTCGTCACGAACGCAGGTGGGTCGTCGACCCGGTCGACGGGACCTACAACTTCGTCAGCGGCTCGGACTACTGGTGTTCGGCCGTGGCCGTCACCGGGCCGGACGACTACCTGCTCGGGGCCGTCCACCGGCCCGTCACCGGGGACACCTTCGTCGGGGGTTCGGACGTACCCACCCGTCGGAACGGCGTCCCCGTGACCCGACTCACCCCCGGCGACCTCGCCGCCGGCAGTCTGGCCACCTATCTCCACCCGCCGTTCTTCGCCGACCCCGACCTCGCCGACCCCTTCCACCGGGTCAGCCGAGGTGCGGCGACGATCCGGATGCTCGGATCGGGCTCCGTCGACCTGGCGTCGGTCGCCTGCGGCGTCCACTCGGTGTGGTGTCAGCACTCGTGCCCGGAGTGGGACTGGCTCCCCGGACGGGCCCTGGTCGAGGGCGCGGGTGGGCTCTGCGCGACCGTCGAGGTGAACGGCTACGACTGGTTCGTGGCGGGCCGTCCGGGGGCCGTCGAGCAGGCCGTGGCGCTCCTCCGGGGCTGAGCCCGAGGCTCTCACCAGGGGCTGGGACGACTTGAGGGCAAAGTCTGGCGTTCGGAACTTACTCCGAAGTAAGATGTCCCCGACAGCACCGTCCACCGTCCGTCACGAGAACAGCTGGTGATGATGAGCAAGAACCCCACGTCCCCGTCCACGACCGGACGCGCGGAGGCCTCCACCCCGGGTAAGAACCCCACGAGGATCGACGCGATCGGAGCCGCGATGCGCGCGCTCACGACGATCACCGGGTCGGAGTTCGCCGAGCGCTTCAATCTGCGCCAGAAGGTCGACCGGGTCACCTACGAGGCCACCAAGACCGGCTTCAAGACCCTCGGCGCCGCCACCAAGTCGTTCAAGAAGGTCTCCGGATCCGGCGCGCCCAAGCGTCTGCCCGACGCCGACTCCGAGGCGAGGCCCGACCTGTTCGACCTCACCCTGGACGACGACCAGCAGATGATCGTCGAGACAGTCCGGGACTTCGCCGCCGAGGTCGTCCGACCGGCCGCTCACGACGCGGACCACGCCGCCGAGGCCCCCGCGTCGCTGCTGACCCGGTCCGCCGAGATCGGCGCCACCATGCTCAACGTGCCCGAGGAGTTCGAGGGCATCGCCTCCGAGCGCGGCGTGGTGACCAACTCGCTGGTCGCCGAGGCGTTGGCCTACGGCGACATGGGTCTGGCCCTGCCGATCCTGGCGCCCTCCGGCGTCGCGACCACCCTGACCCAGTTCGGGTCGGACGCCCAGCAGAAGTCCTATCTGCCGGCCTTCGCCTCCGAGCAGGTCCCGGCGGCCGCCGTCGTGGTGGCCGAGCCCCGTCCGCTCTTCGATCCGTTCGAGCTCAAGACCACCGCCACCCGCGGGCCGGGTGGGTTCACGCTCAACGGCGTCAAGTCGATGGTGCCCACCGCCGGGAGCGCCGAGCTCTTCGTCGTCGCCGCCTCTCTCGACGGGTTCCCGACCCTCTTCGTGGTCGAGTCCGACACCGACGGACTCGTGGTGGAGGCGGACCCGTCCATGGGCCTGCGCGCCGCGGGTCTGGGGCGGATCGTCCTCACCGACGTCTCCCTCCCGGCCGACGCGGTCCTCGGTGGCCCCGACGCCTCCCCGGAGGAGCGGGCCGGGACCTATGCCGACGTGATCCGTCTGTCGCGACTGGGCTGGGCCTCGCTCGCGGTGGGCACCTCGCACGCGGTCCTCGACTACGTGACCCCGTACGTCAAGGAGCGCCAGGCCTTCGGCGAACCCGTCGCGCACCGCCAGGCGGTCGCCTTCGCCGTCGCCGACATGGCCACCGAGCTCGACGGCATGCGCCTGGTGACCTGGCGCGGCGCGTCGCGCGCCGAACAGGGTCTGCCCTTCGCACGCGAAGCGGCCCTCGCCCGCAAGATCGCCGCGGACAAGGGAATGAGGATCGGCCTCGACGGCGTCCAGCTGCTCGGTGGACACGGCTTCACCAAGGAGCACCCCGTCGAGCGCTGGTACCGCGACCTGCGCGCCGTGGGTGTGGCCGAGGGCGTGGTGGTCCTGTGAGCACCGCCCACCTCGCCTCCCGCCCCACCAGCACGAAGGACCACTGACGATGATCAATCTCGAACTCCCCAAGCGGCTCGAGGCGGGCGCCAACCAGGCCCGCCAGGTCGCCACGCAGATCTTCCGTCCCGTCTCCCGCAAGTACGACCTCGCGGAGCACGAGTACCCCGTCGAGCTCGACACGCTCAAGGCCATGATGGAGGCCATGGAGGACGCCGGTCAGGCCGCCTCCGGTGCCACCATGGGCTCGGGCGGCGCACCGCGTCGCGAAGGCGTCTCCAACGGCGGCAACATGAAGTCGCTGCTCAACATCATCGAGACGTGCTGGGGCGACGTGGGCCTCACCCTCTCGATCCCCCGCCAGGGTCTGGGCAACTCCGCGATCGCCGCAGTGGCCAGCGAGGAGCAGATGGAGAAGTTCGGGCGGGTGTGGGCCTCCATGGCCATCACCGAGCCCGAGTTCGGGTCCGACTCGGCCGCCGTGTCGACCACCGCCCGCCTCGAGGGCGACGAGTACGTGATCAACGGCACCAAGATCTACGTGACCTCCGGCGCCCGCGCCGACCACATCGTGGTCTGGGCGACGCTGGACAAGACCAAGGGCCGCGCGGCCATCAAATCGTTCGTGGTCCCCCGCGAGCACCCCGGTGTCTCCGTGGACCGGCTCGAGCACAAGCTCGGCATCCGCGCCTCGGATACCGCGCAGATCACCTTCGACAACTGCCGGATCCCCAAGGAGAACCTCCTGGGCGACCCGGAGGTCCGCGTGGACAAGGGCTTCGCCGGCGCCATGCAGACCTTCGACAACACCCGGCCGCTGGTGGCCGGCATGGCCGTCGGTGTCGCCCGCGCCGCGCTGGAGGAGATCCGCACCCTGCTCGAGGAGGCCGGACTCGAGATCGACTACGACCGGCCCGCCACCAGCCAGCCGGCCGCGGTGGCCAAGTACCTCGAGCTCGAGGCGGACTGGGAGTCCGCGTACCTGCTCACGCTCCGCGCCGCGTGGATGGCCGACAACAAGATGCCCAACACCAAGGAGGCGTCGATGTGCAAGGCCAAGGCCGGGCGCACCGGCTCCGCCGTCACCCTGGGCGCGGTCGAGCTGGCCGGCAGCTACGGCTACTCCGAGCGCAGCTTCCTGGAGAAGTGGTCGCGCGACTCCAAGATCCTCGACATCTTCGAGGGCACCCAGCAGATCCAGCAGCTGGTGATCGCGCGGCGCATCCTCGACCTGTCGAGCGCCGAACTGAAGTGAGCCGCGGCCGTATGCGCGGTTGAGAACGACGGACGCCTCCGTGGATCATTGATCCGCGGAGGCGTTCCTCGTTCGCGGGGCTCGCCCGTCCCGCACCCGTCCCACCCGAGCCGGTGCCCCGAGAGGAGCAGTTCCGATGGCGGCTGACGACGTTCCCCTGTTCCGGGCCCCGATGCGGTCGAGGGACGACGCCGTGGCGGACGGGGTGGGTGTCGAGCGGGGCCTGCGCGTCGGGCTCTGCGGCATGGGCGGCCGCCTGGCGGGGCCGCCACCCTCATCGCTCGCAGAGGCGGTCGACGCCGCCGCGGCGCAGCACGACGACAGGCTGGCCCGCCGCCTCGAACGGTTCGCCCGGGTGCCCGACGGTGCATATGTGTGGACCCGGGACGTCGACGGCAACTACTGGCTCGGGCGTCTCGGGGGGCCGTGGCGCTACGACGACTCGGACGAGGCGCACGAGGTGGACCTGGTCCACGTCCGGGACTGCCGGTGGCGATCGGAGCCGACAGACCGGTCGATCGTCCCCGCCGCCGTGCGGGCCACGTTCGCCCGGGGTGGCCGCAACTGGCAGCGCATCCGGTCGGAGGCGGGTGCGGCCGAGACCGAAGAGCTGTGGAGGCGATGAGGGGCGTCGAACTACGTGCTACCCGGTCAGAGCCGGATCCACGAACTGCTCGTCCGCCTCGGCCCACACGTCCTCGCGTCCGATACCGTCGGGGTCGAGCCGATCGACCGTCTCGGGTAGGTACACCATCCGCACCATCTCCTGACCGTTCTGTTCCTCCGGCTGGTCCCCGGGCGCGGTGAACGCGGTGATCTCCACCGTCCCCGACCAGTCGGACCCCTGAACGGCCCGGAGCACGGCGATCGAATCGCCCTGCGCACTCTCCACGGCGGAGGACGGGGTGGGCCCCTGCCGGATCGGGAAGTCCACGGCCACGAGTCCCGGTTCGAACTCGACGCCGGCGTCCTCCACCTCCGCCGTGATGGCGTCGGCGAGCGCCGTCTGGGGGTCCTCCGCAGCGGGCTGCGCGGACTCCTCGGCGTTACCCGTGAACAAGAACACCAGGACGCCGACGACGACCACCACGACGACCAGCGCGAGGATCATGAACACTCCGCGGCTCGCCCGGTCGCGTCGCTCGGGGGGAACAGGGGTGTCGGTGTGGGTCATTGGGGCACCTCTCGTCCGGGGTGACCCCAGTCGTACCAGGCGGGCCGGTGATCCACACCGGTTTCGGGCGGCCGGTCCGGCCGCCGGTCAGGCCATCCGGAAGCCGCGTCCGGGCCAGTTCCGGTCGGTGGCGTCGGCCACGATCGCGTCGAACGAGTACGCCAGCGCCGGGAGGAACACGGGTGACTGCACGGGGTGGAGGCAGGACGGCAGGAGAGCGCCGATGCTTCCGACCGATCCCGCGGCCGGCGGCATGTGTCCGCCGGACAGCAACCCCACGAGGCGGCCGTCGCGGGTCACGGGCCCGCCGGAGTCCCCGTAGCCAGCACACGCATGGCTCCAGAACTCGTTGCCGTCGCGCTGCCACGTGATGCCGCAGGTATGCCCGGTGGACATCCCGTCCTTGCAGACCACGTCGCCGAATTCCGGGGCGGGACCGCGTCCGGTGACCCCGGGTTGGCGCACGGGCACAACGACGCCCGGGTTGAGGCGGATCACCGAGTAGTCGAGGATCTCGTTGCGCGTCGCGACGGTGCCGATGACACCGGCTCCCGGGTCGCCCCGGAGGATGACCGGGGCGTTGATCCGATCGCTGCAGTGGGCGGCGGTGAAGGCGACGGGCGTGCCGGCGGCGTCGTAACCCGCCGCGGTGAGGGTGCACCCGGCAACGCCGTTGACCAGCACGGGGGTGCCCCCGGAGACCGGGATCGCGGCCTGGGCCGCGGCGGGGGCCGCGAGGGCGGTCGCACCGGCCATCACGGCGGTCACTGCGAGCCTGGCCAGACCGGTGAACCTCATGAGCGTGTCCTTCCCACCCCGGCAGACTGCCCGGGTATACGCGCTCACAGCCTAACGGGCGCGGGCTCCGACTGCACGACGGGCGCGGGCCGCCCCTCGCGGCGGCCCGGCGGTCTGACGTGCCCGGTCGACCTGAGCTCCCCTCGACCTCAGTGCCCCTCGACCGTGATCCTGATCGAGGGGCACTCGCCCGGGTCGCCACCGATATGCGCCCAGATGGCCTCGACCACGGGCCGGAGGAACAACTCCCCCACCTGGTCGACGAGCGTCCGGACCACCTGTACTTTGTCCGAGGTCCGCGTGGAGGCGAGACCCCCGCGCCGCAGCCCCTCGACCTCCCTGGTGGTGAGGTCGACGATCGCCTCCAGCAGCGGGGCCCCGCGGCCGTCGGGCTCCAGCAGGGCCCGGTTGAGGTAGCTCACGAGCTGCGGGTTCTGCCGGAGCATCTCGCGGACGGCGACGTTCCGGGCCTCCACCACCTCCGCGGCCGTCCCGGTGTGCTCCACCGTCGACAACGCCCCGACCACCCGCTCCACCACGAGATCGTCCACGGCGCGGCGCAGGCCGTCCTTGGTGCCGAAGTGGTGCTGGATCAGTCCGATCGTCACCCCGACCTCGGCGGCCACCCGGCGCATCGAGACCCTGTCCTCGCCGTACTCGGCGTACAGGGCCAGTGCGGCGTAGCGGATCCGCGCCCGCGCCGTGAGGTCCCCGTCCGCGGCCACGCCCCGGTCGGCAGTGGTTCCGGCCATGCGCCCCACCCCTTCCCCGCCCTCGAACGGCGTCTGCGTTCGGTCGATGCCTGAGACGATACCGCGACAATACGATTGCATAGCAAAGCATGCACTCGTATTGTGGTGGTCGAGCGGGGCCGCCCGGGCCCACGCGACCGACCCCTGGAGACTCCCCGTGTTCGAGACCGCCCCCTACCGCTCCCCGTGGATGACCGACGACCTGGACGCCCTCCGCGCCCACACGCGTGCGTTCCTGGACAAGGAGACCGCGCCGAACCTCGAGCGGTGGGCCGCCGAGGGCGCCGTGGACCGCGGGTTCTGGAACAAGGCCGGCGATGCGGGCCTGCTGTGCATCTCCATCCCCGAGGAGTACGGCGGCGGCGGGGGCACGTTCGCGCACGAGACGGTCATCGCCGAGGAGCAGACCCGCGCGCTCGACGACGGCTGGGGCAACTCGGTCCACAGCACGATCGTGGCCCACTACCTGCTCCAGTACGGAACGGAGGAGCAGAAGACCCGCTTCCTGCCCAAGCTCGCCACCGGCGAGATGGTGGGGGCGATCGCCATGACCGAGCCCGGAGCGGGGTCCGACCTCCAGGCGCTGCGCACCACGGCGGTCCGGGACGGCGACGACCTGGTGGTCAACGGCGCCAAGACGTTCATCTCGAACGGCATGCACTGCGACCTGCTGATCATCGTGGCCCGCACCGGCGGCGAGGGCGCCCAGGGGTTGTCCCTGCTCCTCGCCGAGACCACCGACCTGCCGGGTTTCGACCGCGGTCGCAAGCTCGACAAGATCGGTCTGAAGTACCAGGACACGATGGAGCTGTTCTTCGACGACATGCGGATCCCCGCCGCCAACATCCTCGGCGGCGAGGAGGGTGAGGGCCAGGGCTTCATCCAGCTCATGCAGCAGTTGCCCCAGGAGCGGCTCATCATCGCCGTCACCGCCGTGGCGGCGGCCGAGACCGCGGTCCGGCTCGCGATCGACTACGCCAAGGAGCGCGAGGCGTTCGGCAAGCCCATCCTGAAGTTCCAGAACCTCCGCTTCGAGCTGGCCGAGTGCAAGACCGAGGCCCTGGCCGCGCGCACCCTCCTGGACCACTGCATCACCCTGCACCTGGAGGGCAAGCTGGACCCGGCCACGGCGTCCATGGCCAAGTACTTCTGCACCGACAAGCAGTGCGAGATCATCGACCGCTGCCTGCAGGTCTTCGGCGGCTACGGCTTCATGACCGAGTACCCGATCGCGCGGATGTACGCCTCCGCCCGCGTGCAGAAGATCTACGGCGGGACCAACGAGATCATGAAAGAACTGATCTCCCGGACGCTCTGATCACGGCTCTTCAGATTTCGGTCGTGATCGCACGGACGGCGTCACGGCCCGCCCGGTTGGCCCCCACGGTCGACTGGGACGGGCCGTAGCCGATCAGGAACAGCCGCGGCTCGTCGAGCGCCCGTCCGTCGACCACACGGATCCCCCCGGCCGGGGTGCGCAGACCGAGCGGCGCCAGGTGGGAGACGGCGGGCCGGAACCCGGTGGCCCACAGGATCGCGTCGGCGGGTTCGAGCGTCCCGTCCGGCATCCGCACCCCGTCGGGCTCGATCCGGGTGAACATCGGGTGTCGGACGAGCGCCCCGCGGGCCTCCGCGCGATCGATCCACGGGGTGCGGTACATGCCGGTCACCCGGATCACGCTCTCCGGCGCCAGCCCCATGGCCGTGCGCTCGGCGACCGCGGAGATGGCGGCCGAGAAGTTCTCCGGGGGCGGTCCCGTGGCCCACTCGATCTCCCGTCGGGTCACCCAGAAGGTGTCGGCCACGCGCGAGATCTCCTCGAGCAGCTGGGTCGCCGAGATCCCCGAGCCCACGACCACCACGCGCTGCCCGGCGAACTCCTCGGCCCGGACGTAGTCGTGGACGTGGACGTGGCGCCCGCGGAAGCTCTCGCGGCCGGGGTAGTGCGGCCAGAAGGGTCGCGTCCACGTCCCCGTGGCGTTGATGACGTACCGCGCGTGCCACACCTCGTCGTCGTCACCGGCCCCGTCGGACCGGGTGGTGACGACGACGAGGCGGCCGTCTCCCGTGCCGTCCCGCCGGTCCGGGGTGCGGCGCACCTGCCGTACCCACACCGGTCGCCTGACCCCCAGCGAGAACCGCTCCTCGTAGTCGGCGAAGTAGGCGGGCAACACCTCCCGGCTGGGCAGTGCGGGATCCACCTCGGGCACCGGGACGCCCGGGAGCCCGAAGATCCCGTTGACGGTGCTCATGGTGAGCGACTCCCACCGGTGCCGCCACGCCCCGCCGGGGCCGTCCTCGCCGTCGAGCATGACGTAGGTCCGATCGCCGGCGGTGGACCGGTCGGCGGGGACGAAGCCCCGGCGCTGCAGGTGGTACCCGGCGGACAGTCCGGCCTGCCCCGCACCGATCACCACCACGTCGACCGATCGCGAGTCGGTTCGCCACCGGACGGACAACGGCACCCTCCAGTTCATTCGGGTCCCGTGACTCGGAACGGCGACGGATTACTTATCGACCGCCATCTCTACCAGTTGCGACCACGCATGCTTGTCACGTGCCAGTGGCCCTTGTGGTTCTCAAAACAAGGATGGATTGATCGAGCCTGCTGCCCCTTCTCACGGAGCTTCTCAACGGCTCGATACGCCTGCCAACGATTAGGGTATGGAATCTTGGTGCACATGACGCCTCCATCAGGGGATGACTGACTGGAGTGACGCCTCGCTCATATCGAACGGCACGGTGGCGGTATGCGTTGATACGCCCGACTCACCCGCATTCCAAGGTCCACGGAGCCGGAGGGACGCCCCGACTCTAACCCGGTCCCGCGCGCGGCCGGGGCGGTTCAGGGCCGCGAACTGATCACGCCCCGTCGGGGAGCGCGGTGAAGTCCGCGGGCCGTCCCTCGGCGAACGCGGCCAGGGCCTCGGAGTTCGCGGGCCCGCCCATGAGTTCGGCGAAGCACTGGTTCTCGCGTTCACGCGCCTCGGCGATCTGGCGGGCCAGCGGCTCGACCATCGTCCGCTTGACCGCCCGCAGACTCGAGATCGGCAGCCTCGCCAGGCGCGTGGCGTGCTCGGTGGCCACCGTGAGTAGCTCCTCTGCAGGACACAGACGCCACACCAGGCCCATCTCGTGGGCCTCGGCGGCGCTGATCCACTCGGAGGACAGCAACACCCAGGCGGCGTTCTGACGACCCACGAGCCGAGGGAGCAGGTAGCTCGAGGCGGCCTCCGGCGCCACCCCGAGGCTGGTGAAGGGGCACTTGAGGCGGGCGTCGTCGGCCATGAAGGCAAGATCGGCGAACCCGATCACGGTCGTGCCGATCCCGAGGCCGAGCCCGTTGATCGCCAGGACCAGGGGCTTGTCGAACGCGGCCAGGGCGTCGATCAGGCCGATGAACCCGTGCTCACCGGGGACGAAGTCGGGATTGGTGACCCGCTCGGCCATCTCGACCAGGTCGGTCCCGGCACTGAACGCCCGGCCCTGCCCGGTGAGCAGCACCACCGCCACCGTCGGATCGGCCGACGCCTCGTGCAGCGCGACGGTGAGCGCGTCGTACAGCCCCTCGTCGAACGCGTTGAGCGCCTCCGGTCGCGCGAGCGTCAGTGTGCGGACCCGGTCGGCGTCCCGCACCTGTAGCGGCGATGTCCCCTCCCCGGCCACGGCGAGATCAGGCGCCGGCCGCGGGCGCGTCGAGGTAGACGGACTTGACCTCGGTGTACTGCGCCAGGCCCTCGGGGCCGAACTCGCGGCCGACCCCCGATGCCTTGAAACCGCCGAACGGGGCCGAGAAGTCCATCGTGTACGTGTTGACCCCGTAGGTCCCGGTGCGGACCCGGCGGGCCACGCCCAGCCCCGCCTCCCGGTCCGCCGTCCACACCGTGCCCGCCAGTCCGTACTCCGAGTCGTTGGCGATGCGGACGGCGTCGTCGACGTCGTCGTACGCGATCACCGACAGGACCGGCCCGAAGATCTCCTCCTGGGCGATCCGCATGGAGTTGTCGACCCCGGCGAACACGGTCGGCTGGACGTACCAGCCGGTGTCCAGACCGTCCGGGCGGCCGGTCCCGCCGGTGAGGAGCTGGGCGCCTTCCTGCTGCCCGAGCTCGATGTAGGAGGACACGCGCTCCTGCTGCCTCTGCGCCACCATCGGCCCGATCTCCGTGGCGGGATCCAGCGGGTCACCGACGACCATCGACCCGATCCCCTCGGCCAGTGCCCGGGCGACCTCGTCGTGCCGCTCCCGGCTCACCAGGATCCGGGTCTGCGCCACGCACGCCTGCCCCGAGTTCATGACGCCCAGGAATTTGATCCCCTCGACCACACTCGCCAGGTCGGCGTCGTCCAGCACGATCGCCGCGGACTTGCCCCCGAGCTCCAGCGAACACCGCTTGAGCTGCTCGCCGCAGATCGCCCCGATCTTCCGGCCCGCCGCGGTGGACCCGGTGAAGGCCACCTTGTCGACCCCGGGGTGACGCACCAGGTGCTCCCCCACCTCGCGGCCGCCGGCCACGATGCTCACCACGCCCGCCGGCACCCCGGCCTCGATCAGCAGCTCACCCAGCAGGTAGGTGTCGAGCGGGGTCTCGGGGGCCGGCTTGATCACGATCGTGCAGCCGGTGAGCAGCGCCGGGATCAGCTTGGACAGCACGGTGAACTGGGGGACGTTCCACGGCGGGATCGCCGCGACCACGCCCACCGGCTCGTGGCGGACCAGCACCTCCCCGCCGAGCACGCCCGGCCGGGTCTCCTCCCACGGGAACTCGCGGGCGATGTTGACGAACGCCTCGATCTGCATCCACGGGGCGGGGGCCTGGGCCAGCTTGCTGAACGAGATCGGTGACCCCATCTCGGTGGAGATCAGGGTCGCCATGTCGTCCAGCCGTGCGGCGTAGAGGGCCGAGAGACGGGCGACCACCTCGATCCGCTCCTGGGGACTCATCCGCGGCCACGGACCCGAGTCGAACGCCTCCCGCGCCGCGGCCACGGCGGCGTCCATGTCGGCGACCGAGCCCTCCGGGACGCGGGCGACCATCTCCTCGGTGTGGGGACTGATCACCTCGATGACGCTGTCCGTCGCGGGAGAGCGCCACTCGGTGCCGATCAGAAAGGCGTCGCGGTCGAGGGAGGTGGTCATGGGCGGTCTCCTGGGTGTCACTGGATGGGATCCTGTCGCAACGGACGCGCGAACAGACACCTGTCTACTGTAGGACCCCCGATGCGCTCGGGATGCGTTTTCGAGAACGCGTTCCAGGTTGGTGTGCCGGCCCCCGGGGGATCGTGGGGTCCCCGGCGTCGGAGTCCCTCGGGCTCCCCGGCGTCGAGTCGCTCGGTCTCACCCCTCGGCATCGCCCCTCAGCAGCGCCCCTCAGCGGTCGAGCTGGAGCCTCCGCCATGTCGCGACCGTGAGCGCGGTGGAGACCAGCGGGATCACCCCGACCAGGGCGAGCTGCAGCGGCGACACCCCGCTGCCGCCGCTCATCGCCCACAGCGTCGGGGCGGCGAACGGCATCCATCGCCGGCGCCGACGAGGACGCCGACCTGCGCCACGATGACGATCGCTATCGTCGCCGCGACCCCCGCGAGCGTCGATCGCGTCACGGTCGTGACCCAGGCGACGGGAGTGACGATCGCACTCGTCAACACCCCGAGCGCGGTCTGACGCGCGAGGCCGGCCCAGACCTCGGACGTCGGCGCTCCGAGCCCCCCGACCAGTCCGACGACAACGAGCGCGCCGGCCAGGGCGAGCGCCGTCCCCACGCTCCACAGCGCGAACACGGCGATCTTGGCCGCAGCGATGGACCCCCGCCCGACAGGCAGGGCGAACAACGCGCTCACCGTCGCATCGGAGAACTCGCGCCCGAAGATCCAGGCCAGCACGATGCCGTAGCCGAGGAGGCCCCCGGCGCCGGTGATCTGCGCCGCCGAGAAGAGCAGACCGGCCCAGTCGGCGGTGGCGCCGGGGCCGAGCTTCGCCACGAGGTCGGGCTGCCCGGAGGTCACCGCGAGCAGCATCGCACCCGACAGCACGGCGATCCCCCCGACGATCGCGGTCGTGGCGACGATCCCCACCAGCGAGGACCGCAGCTTGACCGCCTCGGTCGACAGGGCCGGACTCACCGCGGGCCCCCGCCCTCGGACGTGGCGTCCTGCGCGGACTCGTCGTCGAGTCGGACGGCCTCGAAGAAGGCCCTCTCTAGCTCCGACCCTCCGGGCGGGAGCTCCCCGATGACGCGCCCGCCGTTCATCACGACGATGCGGTCGGCGATGCGGGCGACCTCGTCGAGGTGATGACTGCTCACGAGGACGCCGGCCCCCGCGCCCGCGAGTCCGACGAGGTGTTCCCGGAGGAGGATGACGCCCCGGGGGTCGAGTGCGTTGCCCGGTTCATCGAGCACCACGACGGACGGGGAGTGCTGCAGGGCCGCGGCGAGCCCGACCCGCTGCCGGTTACCGAGCGACAGCACCCGCAGGCGACGGTCGGCGTACGGCTCCAGGGCGAACGTGCGCATCGCTGAGTCGACGATCGCGCCGGGGTCACCCACACCCCGTAGCCTCGCGCTCGACACCAGGTTCTGGCCCACGGTCAACTCCGGGTATCCGGGCGCTCCGTCGACGAACTGGCCGACCCTGGCCCACTCCGCGGCGGGAGGCGAGTCGCCGGCCAGCACTCGACCGCGCAGCAGTACCCGGCCCGCATCCGCACGCAGCATCCCGAGCAGGACACGCAACAGAGTCGTCTTGCCCGCTCCGTTCAGACCGACGAGCGCGACGATCTCCCCCTCCCCCACGGTGAGGTCGACGTCATGGATCCCCGCGCCGTCGCGGAAGCACCGGGTCACCCGCTCAGCGCGGATCGCTGGCTCAGTCATCGCGGCCCTCCAGGACCCGGAACACGTGCTCCAGGGCGCTGTCGAGGTCCGGGTCGGTGCCGACCGCCCACTCGAGGAGCGACGCGTTGAGGGCGGCCACGACGGCGGCCGCGGCGATGCGGGCGGCGGGCGGGGTCACGGCTCGCCCCGC
>NZ_JAALEB010000075.1:0-26059 GCF_014145165.1 Dietzia sp. Cai40
CCCGACCGTGCTCACCCGACCGTGCTCACCCGACCGTGGCGACCTTCCACGCCGAGTGGATCGCGCCGTGGATGTAGCCCACCTCTCCGGCGTCGCCGATCACCTCCACCTCGACGCCGGCCTCGCGCAGCTGGTCGGCCAGGGGCGCGGAGGCAGTGGTGCCGTCGGCATAGATCACCATGTCGGCCGGAGCCGAGGCGGCGTTGCCCTTGCGGTCGGTCCACTGCACGTCGGACTCGGTGATCCGGGTGACGGTGACCCGGCGGTGGATCGCCACCCCGTGCTCGCGCGCGTGGCGGACGGCGGTCCACCGGCGCGGCATGGCCAGGGGCAGTCCGAGCTGCTGACCGTCGTGCAGCAGGGTCACGCGCCGACCGCGCTCGGCCAAGAACTCGGCCAGTTCCAGTCCGACCAGCGAACCGCCGATCACCACCACGTCCTTGCCCATCGGGAGCGCGATCCTGGTCAGGCAACGAATCCACGCTGGTCGCTTGGTGATGCCCGACAGGCGGCCGAGCCTCCCGATCACCCGCAGCGCCAGCCCGGCCTCGTCGGCGGTGGCCGTGCCCAGCATGGTGGCCCGCAGCGAGTCGCCGGTGTGCACGTGCGGCAGGTCCCCGCCGGGGATCTGCGGCGCGGGCCGCACGGCCCCGGTGGCCACCACCACCCAGTCGGGCTGCAGGGAACGGAGGGAGTCCAGCGTCGCCTCGGTGTTCAGCCGGACGTCGATGCCCAGGCGATCGATCTCGGCGGCGAACCAGCGGATGAGCGGCTCGTTGTCCGGAGTCGTGAGGCTGGAGAACCACATCGTGCCGCCGAGCCGGTCGGACTTGTCCACCACCGTCACGCGGTGACCGCGTTCGGCCAACACGCGGGCGGCCTCCAGCCCGGCCGGACCCGCGCCCACCACCACGACGTGGGTTCGGGCCGGCGCCGGAGTCAGCGGCAGCAGCGTCTCGTTGCCCAACGCCGGATTGACCGCGCAGAAGGGGGTGTCGTCGAAGAAGTTCTCGGCCACGCACAAGTAGCAGTTGATGCACGGTCGCACCAGCTCGGGTGTGCCGGCGGCCAATTTGTTGGGCAGCTCCGGATCGGCGAGCAACTGCCGGCCCATGGCGGCGAAGTCCACCTTGTCGTCGTCGATCGCCTTCTCCGCGACCTCCGGCAGCATGCGGCCCACCGCGATCACCGGCACCGACACGGCCTGCCTGATGGCAGCCGCGTTGTCCAGGTACGCGCCGACGGTGTCCGGCAGGGGGCCGTCGGTGAAGTTGTCGAAGGGGTTGCGGCCCCACCCGGTCACATGGATGGCGTCGGCGCCCGCGCGCTCGAACATGCGTGAGGCCTCGATGGCCTCCTCGAGCGTCAACCCGCCGTCCTGGCCGTACTCCTCACCGGACACCCGCACCAACACCGCGAGCGTGTCCCCCACCCGCTCCTTGACCGCGGCGATGACCTCGCACGCGAGTCGCGCCCGGTTGGTCAGCGACCCGCCGTAGGAATCGGTGCGCTGGTTGTCGCGGCGGTTGAGGAACACCCCGAGGATGTAGCCGTGCGCCACGTGGATCTCGATCGCGTCCGCTCCGGACCGGGCGATGCGGTCGGCGGCATCGGCCCAGGTGGAGACGAGCCAGGCGATGTCCTCGCCGGTCATTTCCCGGTAGACCGTCTTCTTGCCACCGGTGGCGGCGCCCATCCTGCCGAGCTCGTCGGGGGTGCTGTCGGCCAACGCGGAGTAGTCGTAGTCGTAATCGGGCGCGCTGGGGGCGATCACCGGCCGGTCGTTCGCGATGTCCACCCGCGCGACCTTGCCGTGATGCGTGGACTGCACACACAATTTCGACCCCGCGGCGTGGACGGCGTCCGCCAGGGCCGTGAGCCCGGGGAGGAACCTGTCGTCCGAGAGCCCCGGTTCCTTCATTGACGCCGCGCCGTGCGGGAAGGCGACCGCGCACGCGCCGGTGATGATCAGCCCGGCACCGCCGGCGGCGCGGGCGACGTAGTGGTCGATCTCCCGCTGTTCGATCTCACCGTCCTCCGAGACGTTCATGTCCATGGCCGGCAGGACGATGCGGTTGGCCGTGGACATGGGGCCGATACGCCCGGGCGACAGGAGACGAGGGAAGGAGGTGAGGGTGGTCACCCTGAGGAGAATACGCGGGGGTTGACGGGTGTCAAGAACAGGTTCTAGTTGTCGCCGGGCGGGGCGACGCGCTCGTGACGCAGTGCGTCAGGAGCCCATGCCGAACCGGGCGGCGAGATACGGCAGCAGGCCCATGCACTCGGGCGTCAGGGCCAGACAGGACGCCTCACCCGGCCCGGGGCCGAAGAGATAGCGCAGCGGATTCTCGATCGAGCCAGAGGGAAACACGATGTCGCTCCTTACCAGTGCGGGTGCGGTGCCTTACACGCGAAATCGAACCCTACCGGTGACCCGTTACGCTGCGGCGGCCTTCACGCTGGCACGGGACGCGAGCTGTTACGGTGAGCGCACTCCACCGTCGGAAGAGCGCCTTATGATCCGTCGCATCCTCGCCCAGTGCACTGTCAGCGATATCGCCCGCGCCGAGCAGTGGTACTCCCTGTTGTTCGATCGCGCCCCCGACCTGCGGCCCATGCCCGGCCTCATCGAATGGCACCCGGGCGACACCTTCGGACTACAGGTGTGGTCCGAGCCCGAGCGCGCAGGCCACTCGACCGTCGTCCTCGACGAGACCGACCTCGACGCCGCCGCGGCCCGGCTGACCGCGAGCGGCATCGCCCACGATGGCCCGGTCCCGGGTGGCAGCGCACGGATCCTCCTGCTGAGCGATCCGGACGGGAACCGGGTCGTCATCACCGGGCAGTGACCCTTGGGCGCACTGGGAACCTGGTTCCTGGTGGCGGGCTAGGCTGACCGCTCGCTGACCTGCGATGCCCTGGACCGTCCGTGCAGGGCACCCCAGGTCAGCGGCGTCACGCCCGCCGCGCCCCGGCCCACCCCGGCCCGCGCACCAGGTAGCCGACCCGGTCCTTCCAGGTCTCGGATCGGAACACGTCTCGGGCGATCGCGATCCACTCGTGAGAGGCGATCCGCGCCGGGTTGAACGTATCGATGTTGGTGGTCAGCCCGTAGACGACCTTCTGCCCCTCGGGCTCGAAGGTGCCGAACAGGCGGTCCCACAGGATGAGGATGCTGCCGTGATTCCGGTCCAGGTACTCGCGGTTGCTGCCGTGGTGCACGCGGTGGTGGGCGGGCGAGTTGAACACCCGCTCGAACGGCCCGATCGACCGGATCACCTCGGTGTGGACCCAGAACTGGTAGATCAGGTTGATCGCGCGGGCGTCCTGCACGAGCGCCGGCCGCACCCCCAGCAGCGAGAGCAGCCCGTACGGCACGTAGATCGTCAACGCCTCGGCGACCGGCTGGCGCAGGGCGGTGGAGAGGTTGTAGCGCTCGCTGGAGTGGTGCACCACGTGCATGGCCCACAGCCAGCGGCTCTCGTGATCGAAGCGGTGGTTCCAGTAGTAGATGAAGTCCCACCCCAGGATCGCCACCGCGTAGGCGAGCGGCCCCGTGCCCAGATCCAACGGGGAGAGTCGGAAGAGCTTCTTGCCGGCCGTCTCCGCACTCCACAACGTCGAGACCGTCACCACCGCCGAGGCGAGCGACGTCACCGCCGACCCTCCGGTGATGCGTCGCAGCGCGGGCAGCACCTGGGCGGCCCCGGGGACGGGATCCGGGTCGGAGGTGAGGACCTCGTCGTCGTCGTTCCCCATCGCCCGGCCTGACAGGGACGTTTGGCTCGATAGGGGTGCTCGACTCGAAAGGGATGACGACACCCTCGACGGCAACGCGCCCGCCCTGAGCAGACCGGTGGCCCGGGTGCGCCGCACCACGTCTCCCACCGTCGCTGCGGCCGCCGCCGCGAGGGACAGGCCCATCAGCGCCTTGGCGTACCGGCCGGTGCGCGGGGTGACGGGGGCGAGCAGCGTGTCCGCCACGTACGGAGCCACCAGACTGCCCACGCCCATCGACAGGCTGGCCATGGTGTCGGCGAACTCGTAGTCGCCGGCCCGCTCCCCTTCCGCCGGATTGCGGGACTGCCATGCGTATTCGGCCGCCATCGCCGCGATGAAACCGGGGATGGCCAGGACCGTCAGATCAACCTTCACGCTCTGAGGATATGACGTGGGTCACTGTGGCGCGAGGGCGGGAGCCTCGGGTCGGGCCGACGTTCCCTGTTCCCCTTTCAAGATATAGCTGGTGGGGGTCTTGCCGCAAGACCCCGGTGGGGGCGCACACTAGCGCGATGCCACCCCTGCCGACCAGCATTTTCGCTCTCCCCGACCACCTTCGGAGCAAGGCCGATCCGGCCCTGATCGCCGCCGACGAACAGCAGTTCTCGGCGATCGCGGACTGCCTCGCGCAGCGGGTCGCCGACCTGTCGGCCCGCCTGGGCGCCCGTCGCCGCGACCCGGCCGGTACCGGCGCCCAGACCATCGACCGCGATGCGGACATCCGCCGCCTCGTCGCCGAACTCACCACCCTGCGGCCCTTCGGGTTGGACCTGTGCATCGGGCACGTCGCCTTCACCGGGGGCGCCGATCCGGTCTACGTGGGCCGCATCGGGCTGATCGACCCGACCGGCACCCCCCTGCTGGTGGACTGGCGCTCGCCGGCCGCCGAGCCGTTCTTCGCCGCGACGCTCCCCCGGCCGATGGGCGTGGCGTACCGGCGGAGGTACAGGTGGTCGGGCGGGCGCGTCGTCGACTACTGGGACGAGGTTCTTGACGACGACGACGAGGTGGGCACCCGCACCGCCCCGGACGACCAATCGGCGTTCGTCGCGAGCCTCGGCCGGGTGAGGACCGGCCGGATGCACGACGTGCTGGCCACCATCCAGGCCGACCAGGACGCGATCATCCGCGCCGACTCCTCGGGCGCACTCGTGGTGGACGGCGGCCCGGGGACGGGCAAGACGGTCGTCGCGCTGCACCGGGCGGCGTACCTGCTGCACACGGAGTGCGCTCATGGTGCTCGCGCGATAGGGCACTCGACGCCGCCGAGGGTGTCGACCGGCCGGGGCGCCCGGGCTGGTGCTGCCGAGGTGCCCGGACGGTTACGAAGCGACCGGCTCCTCGGCCATCGGCGCCACCGCAGGCCCCTCGGTCTGCGCGGTGTTGCGGACGAACCACGCGCCCACCACGGTGATCAGCGAGATGATCGCGCCCACCAGCAGCGCGTTGTGGACGCCGGTCATCTGCGCGGCCACGTCACCCTCACCGGACTCGGCCCCGGCCACGATGCCCAGCGTCATCACCGTGATGAACAGGGCGGTGCCGGCGGCCGCGGCGACCTGCTGCAGCGTGTTGAGCAGCGCGGAGCCGTGCGAGTACAGGTGCGGCGGGAGCGAGCCGAGCGCCGAGGTGAGCAGCGGCGAGAACAGCAGCGCCAGGCCCACGCTGAGGATCATGTGCCACACCACCACGATCGCCAGCGACGACTCGGCGGAGAATGAGACGTACATGCCCCACAGGCCGGCGGCGGCCAGGATCGAGCCCGGGATGATCAGCGGGCGCGGGCCGATGCGGTCGAAGAGCCGACCCACGAACCACCCGAGCACACCCATGAGCAGACCGCCGGGCAGCAACGCCAGGCCGGACTCGAGGGTGGTGGTGCCCAGGACCTGCTGCATGTACAGCGGCAGCAGGATCAGGGTGCCGAACAGCGCCATCATGGACAGCAGCATCAGCGAGAGGCTGACGGTGAAGGTGCGGAAGGTGAAGGCCCGCACGTCGAGAAGCGCGTAGTCCTTCAGCGCGAGCTGACGCCACACGAACACCGACAGCGCGGCCACGCCCACGAGCACGGGCACCCACGGGGACACCAGCGCGTTGTCGTTGGCGGCCTCACCGAAGGAGCTCAGGCCGAAGATCAGGCCCGCGAAGCCGACGGCCGAGAGCACGCCGGAGAGGATGTCGAGCGGGATCGCGCGGGTGGCGGTGACGTTGCGGATCAGCGTGGCGCCGGCCACCAGCGCGAGCACGCCGATGGGCAGGACGAACCAGAACATCCAGCGCCAGCTCAGCACGTCGAGCACCAGGCCGCCGACGGTGGGGCCGATGGCCGGGGCCACGGCGATCACGATGGAGATCACACCCATGGTGCGGCCGCGACGGTCCGCGGGCACCACGTTGAGCACGGTGGTCATGAGCAGCGGGATCATGATCGCGGTGCCCACGGCCTGCACCACCCGGCCGGCGACCAGGATTACGAACACCGGCGCGAGCGAGGCCAGCAGGGTGCCGAGGGTGAAGGTGGTCATGGCGATGATGAACACCGTCCGCAGCGGCAATCGCATGAGCATCCACCCGGTGAACGGGATGACCACGGCCATGGTGAGCATGAACGCCGTGGTGAGCCACTGCGCGGTGGCGGCGGTGACGGCGAACTCCCCCATCAGCTCGGGGATCGCGACCGACATGATGGTCTCGTTGAGGATCACCACGAACGCCGCGGCCACGAGCAGCGCGATTAGCCGCTTGGTGGCGGCGGGCAGTGGCGCGGAGCCGAGGGCGGGGTCGGGCTGGGCTGGAGAGAAGGCAGCGGCGGATGACTCAGTCGTCACGGGAATCCTTAGGCATTACGGGGCGAAACAAAGTGGGAAGCCCGGCGAGGCCTGACGGCGCGCACGGGAACCATCGCACTGTACTGCAGGATCTTCGACAGGCTTGCTGATGTGACCACCATTACTGGAGCGGGCGGGCCGGTGGGGCACAATCGACGCATGACCGGGATCGGCACCGCCCGACGTGGCGAAGTGGAGACGCGCACCCTGCCGGAGTACGCCGCGGGCGGCGCGTCGGGTTTAGATCTCCGGCAGCACGCTAGGCGGCCGGGTGCTTACCGAGGTACTCATCGATGGCCGCTCGGATGACGGCGCTCATCGGCTGCCCTGTCCGGTCGGCATAGTCGGCCAGACGGCGCCGATCGGACTCAGTGAGTCGAACAGCGAGCGGACGGGTCTCCTCGACCGCATCCCCTCGCCGGGGCCGACCGTGACGGTAGTCCGGGCGGACTTCCGCCGGGGAATCGATCACGTCGTACTCGCCAGCCTCTACGGCGTCCGCGAGACGCGCATAATGCGCTTCACGATCACCTGTCTCGCTCATCGTTTCTCCCGCTGCGTCCTCTGACTACGGCTGACGCCGTCGGACAAGTCAAGGTTCCCTCCGGTGGCCTCGAGCACTTCGCGCGCCACTGCCGCGGTCAGAAGCATCGCGTGAAACACGTGTAGCTCCTCTCCGCCCACCCGGTCGACCACGACCTCAATCAGAGCTCCGCCGTCCGGGTCTCCGACCATACGAAGCAACTTCGCCTGAGGCCCCGTGCGTGGAGCTAGTCGATATCGAACGATCGGATGCTCGAGGACGGCCCTGATCTCCGCGTCTGTGATGCCGTGTCGGCGCGCGGAGGCGTAGATCACGACCTTCACTCCGAAAACGTATCACAAATTAGGACGCAGGAACATGCTCTCTTACCTTCGGCTTGACTCTAATCATTACCGATGGGCCACAGCCGCCCTCAGCCGCGCAGATCCTCTGCCTCTCTTAAGTACGCATTCCGAGTGCACGCCCTCCCGCGACTCGCGCGCCCGGAATGGACTGAAGACGCCGCACACGTCGCGGGGGGCTCGCGAAGAGAGGGCCGACGCCAGGGGGCTCGCGTCAGAGCCGAGCCAGGCTCAGATCTCCGGCAGCCGATCCGCGCCCCAGCTGTGGTGGATTAGGTCCGTCACCCTGGCGATCTCCTCCGCCGTCACCGACCCGGTCTCGCCGGGCTCGAGGGTGTCGAAGTGGAAGATGTAGAGCCGCGAGGCAAACTCCTCGAACGGCAGCGACGACTCGCCGAACCGCTCGCCGTTGCCGGCGGTGCTCACCACCACGCCGTTGCCCCAGTCCTGGCCGCTGTCGTTGTTGGGGTTGAAGAAGTAGACGCGCATGGTCTCGTCCGGATCCAGCGCAACCCGCAGGATCGTGATGGCGTGCCAGCCCACGAACCGCGCGGAGCTGTCGGTCACGGCCACGCCGGCGGGCTGAGGGTGGATCAGCGGCTGGTTGCCGTTGTGGAACGGGTGGTAGCTGCCGTAGAAGTGCCGCAGGAAGTCCTCGAGCCCGGTCAGCCGGCCGGACTCCACGTCCACGTTGATGCGGAATCCCCGCGCGGCCCACCAGCCGTGGAACTCGGGGTTGACCCAGCGGTGGGGGTCGCCTTCGCGGTCGGCGCAGAGCCGGCCCATCTCGGCGTAGATCCGGTCCAGGTGCGGCACGACGAGCAGGGAGACCGGGTCCAGGTCGAGGGGGAGCGTCTCCGCAAGGCCCGCATCGAGGCCGCGGGAGGACAGTGGGCGGCCCTCGAAGTGCATGACCACCTCGTTGTCCCGCGCCGCCCAGGCGATGGTCTGCAGCAGGTAGTCGGGGTCGTTGTACGCCCACATGGACAGCGCGCGGGCGGACTGGCAGGTGGGGTTGTCGCCCTGCCCCACGCCCAGCGGCTGGCCCAGCATGGACAGCGTCCCGGACAGCAGCCAGATCCTCCCCGGGTGGGCCGGGCCGTAGGCCAGCGCGAGGCGCTCGTTCGCGTAGTCCGACAGGGGCAGGGCCAACAGCCGCCACAGTGCGGGCGCGACGGCCGGCTGGAACAGGATCCCCCGCTCGAGCAGCAACGCCAGTCCGTAGACCGACTGCGCGGTCTCGGGGTGAACAGCCGCGTCGATCAGCGCATCGACGAGTCCGTGGAAGCACAGCAGGCTCTCCCGGCCGGTGCTCGACAGCCCGAGCGCCTCGCTGAGCAGGAAGCTGCCCTTCTCGCGCAGGAACCGCAGCAGGACGGGGTGGTACGCCGAGACCAGTCCCGTGTCGTGCATCGACCGCGCGAAGCCGGCGGCCTCGTACTGCAGGGCCCCCTCGTCCATCGACTCCAGGCGGGAGCGGTAGATGTCCACCCCGGGGTCTTCCCGGCTCGCCTCGGTGGTGCCGTAGATGCAGCTGATCAGCCGGTCGACGCCGAACCCGCCGGTGCTGGTGTCCACCTCGGGGTCGTGGCGCGCGACGGCGATCTGGGTGATGGTCTCCTTGATGTGGTCGACCTGGATCGGGCGTTGCCGCAGGATCCGCCAGATCTCCTCGACCAGCTGGTCGAGGACGGTGTCGTAGCCGATCGACTCGGCGATGTGCGTCAGCGACGTGCGGGTCACCTTGGCCATCCGGCCCTGCTGCACCCGCTCCGCCTCGGTGGCCGCGGTGAACAGCAGCGAGGCGTTGGCGGCCAGGACCTCCTTGAGGTGCTGCAGAGCCTCCTCCGCCGACACGTCGGGGTGCGCGTACTCCCCCTTGGCCACCGCCACCAGGCGGAGGTCGCTGACGATCTCCATCACCGCCGTGTCGGCGTTGGGGCTGCGGAGCGACCCGGTGCTCAGCGCCGGGACCAGTGAGCTCGGTGACGCCCAGTCCGTCCCCTCGTACAGTCCGGCGGACTCGAGCTCCTGTGCCATCGACTGCACGGCCCGCGCGCCACCGTCCTGGAGCAGGACCAGGCGCAGGCCGTCGAGCACGCGCCGCTTCGGCGTGGACTTGCCCACATCCCCGGCGTCGGCGAGGGCCCTTGTCGCGTCGACGAGAGAGGCCACCCGCTTGTCGAGTACTCGCGTCGCGTCGGGCTCATCGTTAGCCACTTGGGTTCACTCTCCAGATCTCCGGGCGAGGGTGCCCGCCCCCGGTACCGTACCTACGTCGTCGGAGCGGATGGCCCGTCACACGTAGAAGTCGAGCTCCTCCTGGCGTGCCAGGAGGGTCCGCATCTCGTAGGCGTCGTCGCCGAAGAAATAGACCAGCCCCCAGTGGGTGCCGAAGGCGGTCCGCTTGGTGACGGTCTCCTCTACGGGTGCGGTGAGCTCGTGGGACTCGAAGTACTCGTGGTCCTCGGTCTCCTCCGGGATCTCGAGCGTGGAGACCACACGTCGCCGCGGGTAGACACCGAAGCAGCCCGCGTGCCCGGTGGCGTCGACCACCTCGCGCGGGAAGAACGCGGTGATCTCCTCCTCTGTGGTCTTGGGGTCGAACGCGAGCACCAGGCCCTGGTAGGCGTTGAACCCGTAGGCGCGCTCGAGCAGCTCGAAGACCTTGAACCCCGGCGGACGGTAGGCCACCTCACCGAAGTACATCTCGCCGTCGCTGGTGACGAAGTACTCCGGGTGAACGAACCCGAACTTGATGTCGAAGGTCTTGATGAGCTTCTCGATCTGCCGCGTGATCTCCGGCCGGTACTTCTCGAGTTCCGGCGAGGCCGGCACGAACACCGAGTACCCGAGTGTCACGTACTCGGAGATGTTGAGGAACACGATCTTGCCGTTGTGCACCCACGCCTCAACCGCGAATTCCCAGCCGTCGAGGTGGGACTCCATGAGGACCGGGAACTCCTCGTCGGGGATCGTGTCGACCTCGTCCGGGGTGCGGATGACGCGGTGCCCCAGGCAGCCGGCCTTGTCGAAGGCCTTGAGGTGGATCGGGTCGTTGGGGTCGCCGTCGAGCTTGAGTAGCGTCTGGTTGACGCGCTTGAGAAAGCGGATCACGTCGTCGCGCTCGTGGGCCTCCTCGAAGATCCCCACGCGGATCCCGCCGAGCTGAGCGCGGCGCTTCATCAGCGCCTTGTCCCGCAGCAGCAGCGACTGGCCGTACAGCGTCGGGTTGTCCATGAGCATGGAGTTGATGGCGCCCGCCCACTCGACGGTCTCCTCGAACAGCGGGATCGCCACGTCGACGCCCATGTCCTTGAGCGTCTCGGCGATCTCCATGGACCGGTCGTTGAGTCGCTCGAAGTCCCACGGGACAAACGGGATGTTGTGCTGCCTGCAGTAGTCCGCCGCCCACTCCGGGGCCACCACGACGTAGCGGCGATCGAATCTATCCACCGCGTCGACCGCGTTCGGCGCCCAGCCGAGTAGCGCCACGTAGCCCTTGGAAGGGTCGCGTCGTGTCTCGTTGGGGTCGTGAGTCGTCTGCGGACTCGTATCCGCGTCGCCGGTCATCGATTCTGCGGTGGGAATCTGCACGCTGAGGTTGCCTCCTGGGTTGGGGCGCGGGCTGGTGGATCACCAACCTACCCAAGAGTGAGTGGGCTGCGCTGGGATAGCCCGACCGCACCGTCCCCATTCGGAGTACCCGCAGCAGGCGAATACCGGACATGTTCTTGTCACAGCGCTGGCACAGACCGAACTACCTTCGCGACACCGGCTTGTGGTGGGACAACTGGGTCCCGTGGCGACAACGGGCTGGGGCGCACTGTTCGTCATCGCGCCGCTGATCGTGGCGCATTTCCTGCTCTGTGCCGAGCCCGGCGCCGAAGACTCGATCTGAACAACGGCCCTGTCGGCGGTCGCGCTGACGAGACCGGCCAATCCATTCCACATCGGTCGTCTTGGCATGACCAATGAGACCGATTCTCCCCCATCAGCAGACTGTTGCACCCCAGCCGCCGAGCCACCCCCGCCGTCCGGAGGGGCGTGTTGTACTGGCCGTTCATATGGGTGGTCAAACGGGCGAGTTGTAAACTCCCACTTCCGAATCGAAGTCCTAGATGACGACGACGAGGTGGCCACTCTCGTAAGCCTGGCGGATCACTCTGCTTTCGTATCAAGCCTGGCCGGGCCGCATACCGACCGCCTGTGGGGCATGACGGCGACCCGGGGTCACGACGTGGCCAACAGAGCCTTCAACTCCTCGGCTAGGGGACCCAGATGCACATCGATGATCGTCCACACAACGCGCAGGTCAACTTCGGCGTAGCCGTGTGAGATCACGTTGCGCAGGCCGATCAGGCGATGCCAACCCTCGGACTGGTGAGCTGAGTAAAAGTCCGGACAGTGCCGACGGATCTTGGAGAGGTTCTCCCCCACCTCTTGCAGCCGCATGCAGATCGCGTCCTGAGCCATCGGCGAGGCGAGAAACTCGACCTCAGACGCAGGGGCGTAACTGGCAGCCCTCTGAGCAGCGGCGACCGCCATGTCGGGGTACGGGATCGGGGATTTCATAACGCGAGCTCGACCAGTTCAGGCTCCACGAACGGCCGGAACTGTGCCTTGATCGACGTGAGGACGTCGAATGGTCGGCCCGCAACCCTCTCCAGAGCCTCGGACAGCCGGAATATCGCCCCGTAGTCGACCGGACCGTCCATCTCGACGAGCAGGTCGATGTCGCTCGTGGGCGTCAACTCGCGGCGGGCCGCACTTCCGAACAGCCGAGCCCGCCGTACGCCGAAAGAACGCAGCACGTCGAGCACGGCCTGCTCTTCCGGCAGGTCGTATGTGGCGTTCGTGGCAGCGACACCCATAGCTTTTAGGCTACCGGCACCTCGCACACCGGGACGGTTCCGACCGACCGGCAGCGGGAACGACCGGCGCCGCGCGTATGTGCCGGTCAGGAAGGCGAGTGTCTAGTGACGACGAGGTGTTGGGTTTTCGACCAGTGGTGCACACGATCGAGTGGCGTTCATGTGCCACCTGTCCGGTAGGGCAACCGGTCCAGAACCCAGGCCCAGTCGATCCGCTCCTGCTCCAGCCTCACTCGTTCGGCGAAGCGGTCGGAGACCAGGTCGTCGTAGACCGCCGCCTCCGCCGCCGTCAGTCGATCGAGTCTCGCGCTGGTGGGTGAGGCCTCCTGTCCCCAACGTTGAGGGTGCGCGTGGAGGGTCTCGAGGTCCATGAGGAAGGACCGCACCCGCGGCAGGTGCGTGCGCAGGCGATGGAGGATGGCGAAGCCGTGTGTGTCGAGGTCGCCCCAGTAGTGCACGTCGGCCTCCCGCAGGGCGTCCCAGCGGCCGAGGCGGGCCACGTCGAACCCCTTCCCCCAGATCAACACGCCGTCGTCCGGGAGGGGCAGCGTGAGGTAGGTGATCTCGTTCTCCACGATCACGGCCGTGGTGAAGGACATGCCGAGACCGTCGAGTTCCTCCGGCCGAAGAGACAGTTCGGTGACCGACACCGGTGCGACGGTGCCGGCCATGCGGAACCGGACGTACTCGGGCTTGGTGCGCAGGCCCAGGTCGTGGAGGAACGAGGTGGCGTTGCGTGAGACTCCGAGGAGTCCTGCGAGCACCGTCCGGTGACTCTCGACGACCTTGGTGTCCACTCCCGGGGCATCGATCTGCCGCAGGTACCTGCCCGACCCGCGGGAGTCATCGAGCCAGCGGTACGCCGCGAGGATCTGCGGCCACACCTGCGCATGGTCGAGCGCCGCGACGGGTCTGGCGAGCACCCAGTCCCGCACCGGAGCATCCGGGGCCGCTGCCAGCATCTGTTCGAAGATGGTGACCTGTGCCCGGACTCCGAGCAGTGCCCATGCCTGGTCGAACCGGGTCACCAGAGCGTGCGTGGGAATCTGATTGCGTCCGAATTTCCGGCCGCCTACCGCCGTGTACCGCAGCGTGTATCGGCTGCCGTCGCGACTGCCGGCCTCGAGGGCGGCCATCCACTCCTGCACCTCGCCGAAGCGCTCACCGAGCTCAGACGTTCTCGGACCTCCCAGTGGGACCTCGAGTGGAATGAGCGCCTCCCCGCGGGCGAAAGCACGGAGAAGGGTGCCGTCGACCCACCGCCTGTGCACTTTCTCGCGGACCGTCTCCGGTGTGGCCCATTTCCGCGCGCCGGCGACCATCACGCTCCGCCACGCTGGCGGTGGTACTCCTCTGTGGACATCATGACGAGCCTCGAGTACCTGCCCTCGACATTGTCCACATACCCGATGGAGCGCACATATGGTGCGATCACGTGCACCTTCTGCAGGGGTGTGACGATCAGCAGCTGGATGCCGAGCTTGGCGAACAGTTCGAGGGCGTACCGGGTGGAGGCGTCGGAGCCGCGGCCGAACGCCTCGTCGATCACGGCGAAGCGGAAGTCACGGGCCTTCTCCGCGCCCCACTCCAGGCCGAACTGGTACGCCAGCGACGCCGCGAGGATGGTGTAGGCGAGCTTCTCTTTCTGGCCGCCCGATTTGCCGTCCGAATCGCGGTAGTGCTCCCACTCCTCGTCGGTCTCGCGGTCGCGCTCCGAGGCGGAGAAGGTGTACCAGTTGCGCACGTCCGTGACTCGCGCCCGCCACGTCTTGTCGGTCTCGCTGTGGCCCTCCCGGCCGCGGAGTCGCTCGAGGATCGCCCGCACCTCCTGGTACCGCTGCTCGGAGTAGCGGTCGTCGCCGCCGAGGGTGTCGTCGGTGACCGCTCGCAGGTCGGATCGGAACTCCCGCACATCCTGGTTGACCGTGTTCTCCCGATCCAGGCGCACGTAGCGTCCGGGATTGAAGTCGATCGCGCCGAGAGCCTCGTTGATCTTCTCGATCTTCTGTTGGATATCGTCGGCCTGGCGCTGCAGCCAGTTGTGGAAGCCGGCGAGTTCGCGGATGGCGTTCTTCTTGAGCTGCTCCTCGAACTCCGCGATGAAGCGCGGCAGATCGTCCTGGGCCACCTGCGCGTGGAAGCGGATGTACTCCCCGCGCGCGTCGACAGAGGCGTCCATCTCGGTGGTCTGCTCCGGCCAGCGTCGCCGGATCTCCGCCATACCCTGCTGCAGACTGGTGGTGTAGCCGTTGAGTTCGCGCTGGGTCTGGCCGGTCTCCTTGTCGATCTCGTCGGACAGTCGTCGTTCGTGAAGTTCGGCCTGATCCGCGGTCGTCGACCCCGCGCGGCCCTGTCGTGACCGGAGTCTGGGGTAGATGCCCGCCGCCGCCGTACGGATATCCGCCGTCAGCTCGTCGAGGCTGCGCCGGTCGCGGTCGATCTGACTGCTCTCCTGGACGATGCGGCTTTCTCCACTGCCCTTCGCCTCGCCGAGAGTGTCCTTGGTCTGGCTGAGTTCGCCGACTCGTGTGTCGACCTCGGCCACGCGTCGGTCGATCTCGGCCAGTTCACTACTGCCCTCGAGCAGGCGACGACGCTCGGCATCGGCGGCATCCGCCCGCGACCGGGCGTCCTCCCAGTCGAGATCCCGCCACGAGGGATAGTCCGCCACCCGCGAGAGCGCGGTGCGCCGCTCCCCCACCTCGTTCTGCTCCCGCGACACCGACTCGAGTTGGGCGGCGAGCCGCTCCACTGAACGGGTGAGGTCGCCGCGCCGCTCCTCCAGTGCGGCGATCTTCTGATCGTTGCGCCAGCCCAGCACCCAGCCGCGGGGATCGGCCGCGGACCGCCGGTCGTCCTTGACGTGATGATTTCTGGACCGCACCTGGCCCTCGCGAGTCACCGCCCGCTCGGCGTGCCGGAACTCCTCCACCGTGGTGGCGCAGAGATGGTCCGCCCGGGCGAACAACTCCTTGCTCAGATACCCGCGCAGCGGTGTGTCGGCGATCTCCACCGTGTCGGCGAGCAGCAGTCCGTCGGAATGGGGGCGCTGCAAGGGCAGGTGCCGCTCCGGGACCCGCTCGTAGGTCAGGCGGACCCCCATCTCGCGACCGTCGGAGCGCCGGGCGGTCAGCCGGCGGGCGTTGACCCATTCGGCGACGTCCGCGTAGTACCGCTGCGGCACCAACAATGACACCGCGAATCCGCGCAGCACGCGCTCGGCGGCTCCCCGCCACTGCGCGTGTTCTTCGGACACGTCCAAAAGCTCGCCGGCGAACGGGAGCTCCTCTTCCGACACTCCGAGTTCCGCGCAGAGGGCGGACCGCACCTGGAGTTGTTCGGTCGGCAGGTTGCTGCGGCGGGTCGCGAGGCTGTCCAGCTCTTCCTGCACCTCGCGGAGCTGCGCTTTCTCCTCACCGTGCCCGAGGACCAGCGCGTCGTACCGCTCCTTGAGCTCGGCGATCTGCGTCTCGATCTCTGCCTGCGCCCGACCGACCTGGACGGCGAGGTCCGCGAATCCGGCGGCGTCGCCGACCGGGTCGAGGCCGGCCCTCGCGACGGCGTCCTCGAACCGCTCTCGCCTTGTTCTCCGCTCCTCGGCCTGCGCGCCCGCGTCGCGGGCTGCGCGTTCCAGCTCGCCGATGCGGCTACCGCCCGCCTCGGCCCGGGCCGCGAGGAGCTGGTCCCGCTCCGCCCCGAGGGCCTGCGACTCGGAGCGCACCTGCTCCAACTGGGCGGCGATGGTGGTGACCTCGGCGCGGACCCGCTCGATCTCCGCCTGGCGCAGCTCGATCCGCAGTTCGGCGAAGTAGGGGCGGATCGCCACACGTTCCTCGTGGAGACGGTCCAGGCGCTCGACCGCGCTCTCGTACCGGCTGATCGAGGCGACCAGTGGTTCCAGTGCCTCGAGTTGGGCTCGGGCCCGTTGGACGGCATCGTAGGACCGGGTGAGGTCCTCGAAGTGCCGGATGATCCCCTCGATCCGCTCGGAGGCGTCCGCGGGTTCGAGCATGTGCGTGCGGACGAACTCGTTGAGATCGCCCACGGCCTTCATCGAGACGGTCTGGTGGAACAGTTCCATGGCCTGTTCGGACCGGATGCCCAGCAGGCGCCGCATGGCACGACCGTAGGGCGGGAAGTCCTTCTCCACCGTGGCACCGTCTCGGCGGAGCCGCTTGAGCAGGTCGCCCAGGTCGGATCCGAAGTCGGTGAAGTCGGACTCGATCGACATCGCCCGGTCCGCGGTCACGAAGCGTCGCCAGGGTTGTCCTGTGGCGTCCTGTTGCTGGAAGACCTGGGCGAGGGTCACCTCGTCGTCGTATCCCTGGTTGGCAAAGACGCCGAGGATCACCGAATACGACCGTCGGTCCCGCAGCCCCACCGGTCGGACACTGCCGGTGGACTCGTTGCGCTCGGTCCTGTGGTGGCCTTCCACGTAGGAGCGCAGAGTGCGTTCCTTGCGTGCGGCGCCGGCCGCCTTGTTGTAGTCGATCCGGTGCGAGGGGAGCATGAGGGTGCTCACCGCGTCGACCAGAGTGGATTTGCCGCTGCCGATGTCGCCGGTGAGCAGCAGGGTCTCCCCATCCGATTCCAGTTGCCAGACGCGCTTGTCGAAGGTCCCCCAGTTGAGCACTTCGAGCCGGACCAGCCGGAAACCGGGACGCCCCTGCGGCGCGAGGTCGACGGAGGAGAACAGGCCCTCACTCATCGTCGGCACCCCCGTCGGCGTACTCGGCAAGCTTGGCGGAGAAGTCGGACAGGGTCTGACCGTCCACGTAGGCCTTGAGGATCCGGCGCACCTCCCAGGTGTCCCGCCGGCCCTTGAGCTGGCGCAGGAATCCCATGGACACCAGGCGGTTGATGGACGTGTCGACCTGCTTGAGCACTCGGGCCTCGTCGGTGCTGCGGGCGAGGAAGAGCTGAATCATCTCGATGATCTCGTCCTGGGTGAGCACCAGCTGGCCCTGGTCGCCGGCGGACTCGAACTCCACCATCCGCTTGCGCAGCAGCACCAACAGGAGACTGTCGGCGTAGGTGAGCGCGCGGCGTCTGATCACCCGCGGGAGCGGTTCGTCACCGTCCTCCGGCTCGCTGGTGCGCAGGTAGGCGTAGCCCTCGTCGTCGTCGATCACCACGTCGAGCCCGATCACGGCGAAGTGGTCGCGGACGGCGCCACGGTGGCGGAGGAGGTCCTCCCACGCGTCCGACTCCTGATAGACGACGCCCTGCATGAGGCGGATGGCGCTGGTCGCGACCGCCCTCTCCTCCGGGCTCACCGGCGCCTCACCACGACGCGCGGCATCCGGGCCCGCATCGACCGGCCGGCCTCCTCGTACTCGATCACCGTCTCCTCCTGCTGGTCGGTGGTCACCTCGATGTCGTCGGTGTCCAGGGCGAGGTAGCCCACGAGTTCCGCGGCGCCGTGCTCGACGGGGTACATGGTGACGACGTCCTCGAGCAATGCCGTACCGCGTTCGGGGACGAGGTTGCGCAACCTGGCGGCGAGGCGGGCGGGGTCCACGATCACCTGCTCGGCCAACACGGAGGTGTCGACATGCTCCTGCTCGGACGGTGGCAGGAGACTGTCCACCTCGGACGCGGGCCGCACACTGTGCAGCGGTCGTTCGGTGGGCAGCGACACCTCCACGCCGGCCTGCTCCAACTCGAGACCGAAGTCCGGGGGTGTGCCTTGTCGCAGCGCCAACGCGGTCCCCTCGATCTCGCGGACCAGGTCGAGGACGCGGCGGTTCTCCAGCCAGATCTGGTCGTCGGTGAACCGGCGGAGCTGCTCGGAGATCTGACGGACGGTCAGCTGGGTGCGCTCGGCGGCCTCGGCCCACCCGTGGTGGACGGTGCGGATGCTGCGGTCCGCCTTCAGTTCGTCGATCGCGGTGAGCCGCTCGAGCAGGGCGGAGAGTTCCTCCTGGCCGGATGAGGACAGGAGCATGTCGTAGAACGCCTGAAAACTGCGCCCCTGATCGGAGGAGTCGATGCGACTGCGCCCGCTGACCAGCTCCTCCAGCAGGTCCCCCTTGCTGCCCTCCCATGTGGCTATGCGTTCGCGAGCCGAGCGGTCCAGTGCGCGGAAGTTCTCCTCGACCTCGCGGAAGTCGGCGAGGAGCTCGCGAGCGGTGGAGGAGAACTGCTGGTAGCGGTCGCGCACGGCGGTCATGTCGAGCAGTCCGGCTTCCGGGTCGGCCTCGATCTGCTCGATCTCCCGCTGGATCTCCTGCTTGCGCCGCTGCAACTCGGCGAGCCGTATCGCGGGGTCGACCTCGGTGCCCTGGGCGATCTGGCGGAGTAGTTCGATCGCGGTCTGCAGTCGCGACTCGGTGCCGACGAAGGGCCGCGCGTGCAGGCTCTGGACCCACGAGTAGGCCTTTTCCAACGCGGGTGTCGCGTCGTAGTGGATCTCATCGGTACCGAGCGGATAGAAGCGACGGAGAAATCCTGAGTCGGTGGACGCCCATTCGGCCAGATAGTCGGCTGCGTCCCGCTTGAACCGCGGGTTCTCGGGATTCTCCGCATTGAGCTTGTAGAGCTCGTCGTCGAGGGCGTCGATGATCTCCCCCTCCGGGCTGGCACCGTGTCCCTCCTCCACGAAGAACCGGCCGAGAAACGACAGCAGCAGCGGCGCGTGGGTGGCGCGGAGCATCCGCCACGCGGGATGTCGTTCGCGCAGCGCGTCGATCGCCGCGTAGTCCACACGGTCTCCTCGGGTCAGCGGTCGGCAGGGGTCGTGCAGCCAGTCTAGGAGGGCGGCCGGACACAACTGTCTGGGCGGTCGGTGCGGGCAGCACCCCGCGAGAGGCGTTCCGTCACACCGTGGAGTTCGATTCAGGACCACGCTGGTGTTGACTCAGCGCTTCGGCAAGAGGCGGTAGGTGTGTCTTCACGACGTCTCGCACAATGTCAGCCTCAACACCGAAATACTGGTGAACGAGGATGTTGCGGAACCCTCGGATCTGCGGCCAGGCGATCTCTGGGTGTGCATCTGTGATCCCGGCCGAGAGATGGTTCGCAGCCTCACCGATGATCTGCAAGTTCCGTTCGATTGCATCCTCGGCCATGAGGACGAGGTCGATGTCATGGTTGTCCAGTCTGCGTACGTACCGCTGGCATCGATTGATGGCCCGCAGGATGTCGTCGATCCGCTGATCGGACTCGCGACTCATAACGCGACGCTGTCCCGGAGCGCCGACTCTGAGATCGCTCGCTTAAGTAGTTGCGACGGGAAGACGTCGATATCGTCGCGGCCGAATAGCGCACGGACTTCCTCTAACAGACCGGAGGCGCGCATCAAGAGATTGCCGTCAGACGGGTCCATTTCCACCAGGATGTCGATGTCGCTTCCCGCCTGCGCGGTGCCACGCGCGACCGAACCGAACAGCCTTGGTCTAGTAGCCGCGTACTTCGCCAGGAGCGCACGGAACTCGTCATCACGCGCCTCGATCAGCTCGCGCATTGCGAGCGATTCGGGAGTCGGGGCGGTGCTCGTCATAGCTACAGGTTACCGGCCGCCCGTGGGAACTGAAGGCCCCAGAACGAAGGATGCAAGTGAGCCGTGTGAGATCACGTTGAGACCGATCAGGCGTTGCCAACTCTCGGACTACAGACCGCGCCCTGCACCAGAGGCGAGGCGAGGAACCCCGTCTCAGACGCAGGGGCGTAGCCGGCAACCCTGTTTGCTGTGGCGATCGCCACTTCGAGGTACGGGATCGGTGATTTCGACCGGCGGCCCTACCGGCCGAGCACCGTGTCGAGCCAGTCGAACGCGCGCTGGCTGAACAGCGCTGCCGCCCCCGCTTCGTCGTGTTCACCGGCACCTTCGGCGTTGGTGAACTCGATCATCGTCTTGGGCGCTGTGAGGGCGTCGAAGAGACTCTGCGCGTCGACGATGCGCGGGTCGTTCTGGCCGATGGTCAGCAGCACGGGACAGTCGATGCGGTCCGCGAGGCCGTTTAGTGTGAACGACCTCAGTTCGCGCATGTAGTCGACCGGGGTCGCGCATCCGTGCGTGAGCATCCCTCTCCCCACGGAGAAGTTCAGCCCCGGTGACTGCGCCATCCCGGCGCGGACCACCTCGTTGAGCTGCTCGTCGACGTCCCCGGTGTCCAGGTCGCCGCGGTATTCCGCCGGGAGGAGCAGAGAGGCGTTGGCTCCCGGGGCGTACTGCGGGGCGTCGGCGATCACGGCGGCGAGGCGGTGCTCTGCTGTGGCGGCGCGGGGCGCGAGGTGGCCGCCCCAGCTGCGGCCCAGTGCGGCTATCCGGGAGGCGTCGACCTCGGGGCGGGCGACCAGCCAGTCGACCTGAGCGGTGACGACCACCTCCCAGTCGTGTCGGAAGTGCAGGTCGCGTTCGACCAGTGCCGCGCCCTGGCCCGGGCCGTCCATCATGAGGACGGCGTAGCCGCGCCGCAACGCCGCGACACCGCCGGCGACGTACGTCTCCTCCATCGTGCCGTCGTATCCGCCGACCAGGATCACCGTGGGGAACGGTCCCGGGCCGGGCGGGGTCGCGACGTAGCCGTCGAGTTCGGTCCACTCGTACGGGATCGCGACCTGCTCGAAGGGATGATCCATCAGCTCGATCGCCCGGCGGAAGGCATCCCGTTGACGAGCGTTCGCCGCGACGAACCGTGGATCCATCGGAGGCGCGTACATGAAGACCCCGGAGATACGGAAGTACGTTGCCGCACGGAGGAACCCCTCACGCGCGCTCACCCGGTGACCGGAGGCGAGACTCTTCTCCGCTTCCCCGAGAATCCGTTCGCCGAGCGCGTTCCACTCGAGGTTCCAGGCGTCTCTGTCCCCGTCGGGGATTCTGCGAGCGGTGATGAAGGCCTCGCCGATGTCGGCTCCGCCCGACGCGATGGTGTCCAGTACGCGGAGGAACTGGCCGTCGAACCCGCTGTCCTGGAAGGCCAGCCCGGTGAGGGTGGGTTCGCCGGGGCTTTGATGTCCGTCCGCGGCGCGAATTGTCGCACCTGGTGAAGTGTTCGTGGCCATGTGTACACCTCGTCGTCACTGGTGGTCATCCGTGGTCGGATCGCCGCTCCCATCATCGCTCACCCGGCGTCCGTCACGTGCGTGAATCCGACGCGATGACCGCCAACGATGCCACCGGGTCACCGACGCCGGACGGTGACCCTCCCTCCTCGGTGAGGCGCGAACGCGACGCCGCGGGAGTGCCACTTCTCGTCCCGCTCGGTCGTCGGGACGATCTCGTACATGCTCAGCAGGGTGCGCAACACGACGTCCATCTCCATCGTCGCGAACGCCGCGCCGATACATCGCCGGGTCCCGCCGCCGAACGGCAGCCAGGCCGGCGGTGGTGTGGTGTCGAGGAAGCGGGTCGGGTCGAAGCGCTCGGGCTCGGCGAAGTGCACGCTGTCGTCGTGCAGCAGCGAGATCGCAACCATCACGTTGTACCCGCGCGGGATTCGCCACGGGCCCAGGTCGAGGTGCGGAGCCTGCACGTTGCGTCCGGCGAGGTCGATGACCGGCCGGCTGCGCTGCACCTCCAGGATTGTCGCGTGCCTGTAGTCGGTCCCCCCGGCGTCGACCTCGGAGACCAGCTCGTTCAGCACAGCGGGGTTCCGGCTGAGCCGCTCCAGCGCCCAGGCGAGCGTCGTCGCGGTGGTCTCGTGTCCCGCCACGAGCAGTGCGGTGAGCTCGTCGCGGATCTCCTCGTCCGTCATGGACGAGCCGTCGTCGTAGGTGCTCTGCAGCATCATCGCCAGGATGTCGTCGCGCTCGTCGAGTCGGTCGTCGCGGCGGCCCCGGGCGATGAGCGCGGTGATCGCGTCGTCGTACACCGTCTTGTAGCGGGCGAACCGACCGCGCGGGCCCACCGACCCCACGCCCACAGCGCCCACGCGCACCGGCAGTTCCGGGGTGATGACCACCGCCGAGCCGGCCTCCACCATGGGCGGGATGACGCGGCGCAGCGTGACGAGCTCGTCGTCCCGCGCGCCGAACACCGTCCGGATGATGATGTCCAGCGTGATGCGGGTCATCGACGGCATGGAGGCGAACGGGCGGCCCACGACCCACGAGTCGAGTTCGCGCCGGGTCTCCTCCTCCACGACCGCCTCGTAGCCCTGGATGCGCCTGCCGTGCAGAGGCGGGGTGAGCAGCTTGCGGCGCCGACGGTGGTCGGTGCCCTCGAGCGCGAACATCGACTGCTCCCCCAGGACCCTGCCCAGATTGGAGTCGACGTTGGTCAGCGACTGCTGCGGGGCGGTGAAGAGCTCCTTGGCCAACGCGGGGTCGGAGATCATCACCGCGCGCCCGTAGATGGGCAGGTGCACGGTGACGGCGTTGCCGTACCTCGCCTGCAGGCGCTGGAGCACTCTGCGCCGGGCGAGGCCGAAGCCCACGCCCTGGATCGCCCTGGGCAGCGGGGGTCCGGGCGGGAGAAGCGGTGCGCGGTCGTGGTCGGTCGGATTTCTTCCGGACGCGGAGGGAACCGACCTGTCCGTCACGCTGTCCATGGGATCGCATCCTCGGCCTCGGGTGGGGTGCGGGGCGCCGCGCAGCCTACGTGCCGGAAATGCGGTGGTGGCCGCAGTTGGTGCGACGACGACGAGGTCTTCCCCTGCCGCCAGGCACCGCACCCAATCCGCCGCGACCCCGGCGTCGAATCCCGGGCATGCACTCCGCTTCGCAGTCCCCTCGGCCCGCCGACTTCTACGTCACGGCGGACGGTGCGGACGTGGCAGGGCTCTTCGCCGACTCCCGGGACGCCGACGCCGGGCACGATGCACCAGAGTCGGCTGAGTCCGAGCGCGGGGACTTCCTCGGCGCCATGCGCGCATCGTGGGACGACTGGATGCCCGTCGCCACCACGGGCTGGGGCGCGGTGGTGCTCATCGCCCCGTTGCTCGCGGTGCACGCCCTCGTCTGGGCCTTCGGCGGGCGCCGGCCCCGGTAGGTGCTCCGCCTCGACTAGGCGCGACGGCTCCGCTTGGTGTCGCCGGCTGCTCTACGTGCTCCGCCTCGCCGCCACCCGCCACAGGATCGTGCGCTCCTTCGAGCGAGCCGCGTGCAGCGGATCAGCGCTGTCGGCGGCGCGGGAATGGCGCGGTGTGGTCTCGAGGGTCCCGACCACGGTCAGCCCGGCCGCGTCGATACGGCCGAGCAGCTCCTCGCGGGTGCGCAGTCCCAAGTGCTCGGCGAGGTCGGACAGGATCAGCCATCCTTCGCCCTGCGGCGTGAGGTGATCGGCGAGCCCGCTGAGGAAACGGTGCAACACGTCGGAGTCCGGGTCGTAGATCCCCTGCTCCAGGGCCGAGGTCGGCCGTCCGGGAATCCAGGGCGGATTGCACACCACCACGTCGGCCCGCCCGGAGTCGCCCGCCTCGTCGTCGTCATAGGGCCACAGGTCGGCTTGTATCACCGCCACGCGGTGGGCCAGCCCCAGCCGACTGATGTTGTCCTGGGCGCACTGCACGGCGCGGGGATTGATGTCGGTTGCCACCACCTCTCGGGCCCCGCGCCGGGCCAGGACGGCAGCGAGCACCCCGGTCCCGGTGCCGATGTCCCACACGACGGGGTGGTCGATGCCCTGCGGCCAGGGGGTTTCGGCGACCAGGTCGATGTACTCGTCGCGGGTGGGGGCGAAGACGCCGTGGGCGGGATGGATCCGAGCTCCCAGGGCCCCGACCTCGATGCCCTTGCGGTGCCACTCGTAGGCGCTGATCACGCCGAGGAGCTCGGGCAGCGAGACGAGAGTCTCCTCGCCGACGGAATCGCTCGACACCTCGGCGGGCTGATCGACCGGCTGCACGTAGGCGTGAGCGCAGGCCTCGCGCGCGTCGGGCGCTCGGCGCAGGCTGATCGAGTAATCGGGCTGCAGGGGGATCAGGATTTTTCCCAGAATCGCCGCACGCTCCGCGCGCGCCTTCCGGTTGGCGAGGAAGACTTCGCCGGGGTCGGTGGACTGCGGTGCCCGGGACGCCCGCTTCTCGAGGCGACGGTCGAGGGCGCGCATGAGCTGCCGGGCGTTCTGGAAATCCCCCCGCCACAGCAGGCTCGAGCCTCTCTGCGCGATTCGGAGGGCCTTGTCCGCGGAGATGTCGTCGGCGATAACGACGATTCCAGTCGGCGCAGGTGCGGCGTTCTCGGAGCGCCAGCCGACGGTGCGGTCTACACCGCTCTCACGCCAGCTGACGGTGTTCACGGGCGGTCCGAGTACGGCACAAGAGAGGACACGTGAATCCTTCAGACGGTCGCGCGCTCGACCCGAGAATGAGGAATGACCGCGCGAGAGCAAGTGACCCGTGATCCGGGCCGAGTCCAGTGTCTCAGCTCTGCCCCCGGACGGTCACGGGCAGTCGATCTTTATCGGTAGACCTCACGCCGATGCGCAACATCAACGACGAGGACTGTTACCCGTTGATCCTCGATCGAGCAAATGATCCGGTAGTCGCCCACGCGGTACCGCCAGAGGTGTTGGTCGCCACGAAGTGCCTTACCGAGGTACCTGGGGTCTTCGCACCCATGTATTCGCTCCTCGAGGAATGCCCTGATTCTCTGCTGCGCAGTCTTGTCCTGACGACCGAGCTTGGTGATGACCTTCTGGACGTGCGGCGTGACCTCGACCAGATACGCCACTTCAGGTCCAGTCCACCTGGCCCAATGGGATGGCGGAGTCGTCTGACTGCCGGAACTCCTCCAGACGGTGTTGGGCCAGGTACCAGTCCTCCATCTCGTCGAGCCCGCTGCGGATGAACTCGCTCGCATAGAACGACTTGGACCTGCCGGTGACGCGCGCCAGATGGTCCAGACGGGCGATGGTCTGGTCGTCCAGCTTCGTGTTGAGTTGTTTAGCCGTCATGACCCCTCTTCCGTCGATATACGAGTATAACCAGCATCCCAATACCAGTGTTCCTCATCCGGGCCCGTCGTAGGGCAGCTGGTCTAGCGTCCAGGCCCAGTTGATTCGCTCCTGCTCCAGTCGGACCTGGTCGCCGAAGCGATCGGAGACGAGGTCGTCATAGACGGCGGCCTCCTTCGCTGAGAGCCGGCCGAGTGCTGCGCTGGTCGGGGCGTTCTCCCGCCCCCACCGGTCGCGATGGGCGTGCAGGGTCTCCGCGTCCATCAGGAAGGACCGGGTCTGCGGAAGGTGGGCCCGGAGTCGATGCAAGATCGCGAAGCCGTGTGTATCGAGATCATCCCAGTAGTGCACTTCCGCGTCCTGTAACACTGCCCAGCGCCCGAGTCGCGCCACGTCGAATCCCTTGCCCCAGATCACTACCCCGTCGGCGGGCACGGGCAGCGTGAGGTAGGTGACCTCGTTCTCCACCACCACGGCTATAGAGAAGCGCATGGCTACTCCGCGGTCCTGCCCACCGCGGCCCATGGAAAACGGTTGAGAACGTCGAGCTCGCAACCCTCGGTTGTGTCCATTGGCACAACACCGCCCGCCTTCACGGCTACCTCGGCGACGTTCCACCCGCGGAGTTCGAGGAGACGTTCTACGATCAGATCCAGGGCGACAAGACCCTGGTGGAAATTCAACTGAACACGGTCTCCACGAAACCCAGGGCGAATCTTGCTAAGCCAAGCCCGCCGCGCTGACCACAACTGTGCCACTCGCCAACAAGGCAAGCCGTCCTTAGTTCGCCACTTTCGCCCGCGTGCTCCGCTAGCCCCGGTAGTTCACGGGGATCTGAGGATTGCCGG
>NZ_JAALEB010000076.1:0-3745 GCF_014145165.1 Dietzia sp. Cai40
CGGTCGGGGGCGGGGTGGGTCATGCGGGCCTAGGACGTCCCCGCGGCGAGCCGCTCGCAGCGCTCGACCACGTTGGCCAGCAGGAACGCCCGCGTGAGCGGACCGACGCCACCCGGGTTCGGGGAGACCGCACCGGCGACGTCCCACACGTCCGGGTGGACGTCGCCGGCCAGCTTCCCGTCGAGCCGGGACACCCCCACGTCGAGGATCGCCGCGCCCGGCTTGACCATGTCCGGCGTGAGCATGTGGGCCACCCCGGCCGCGGCCACGATCACGTCGGCCCGCCGCGTCTCGGCGGCCAGGTCCCGGGTTCCGGTGTGGCACAGGGTGACGGTCGAGTTCTCGCTGCGGCGGGTGAGCATCAGCCCGATCGGGCGCCCCACGGTGACCCCGCGGCCGATCACCACCACGTGTGCCCCGTCGAGTTCGACACCGAATCGCCGCAGGAGGTGGATGGCGCCGTTGGGGGTGCACGGCAGAGGGGCCGTCGCGTTGAGGACCAGCTTGCCGAGGTTGACGGGATGCAGTCCGTCCGCGTCCTTGGCCGGGTCGATGCGCTCGAGGATCGCGTTCTCGTCGAGGTGCTTCGGCAGCGGTAGCTGAACGATGTACCCGGTACACGCGGGATCGGCGTTGAGCTCGTCGATCACGGCCTCGAGCTCGGCCTGACCGGTCTCGGCGGGCAGGTCACGCCGGATGGAGGCGATGCCGACCTGCTCGCAGTCGCGGTGCTTCATCTTGACGTAGGAGTGGCTGCCCGGGTCGTCGCCCACCAGGACCGTTCCCAGCCCCGGGGTGATGCCCTTGTCGCGCAACGCGGCGACCCGGTCGGTGAGGTCGGCGACGATCTCGTCGCGGGTGAGCTTTCCGTCCAGCTTGATAGCGGTCACGGGCGCCAGTATCCCACTCCGGAGCGGCCACGTCGCCAGCGCACTGCGAGAATGGCCGCCATGACCGGAGCCGGCGTGCGTGTGTTGTTCGACCGACCCCGCATCCCCCCCAACACCGGCAACGCGATCCGGCTGGCGGCGGGGGCGGGGTGTGAACTCCATCTGGCCGGGCCACTGGGCTTCGACCTGTCCGAACCGCAACTGCGGCGGGCGGGGCTCGACTACCACGACCTGGCGCACGTGGAGGTCCACGAGGATCTCGAGGCCGCGTACGCGCGACTACTCCCGGCGCGGGTGTGGGCGTTCACCGTGCGGGCCGACCGCTCGCTGCCGGAGGTCCGGTTCTCCCCCGGTGACGTCCTGCTGTTCGGGCCCGAGCCCACCGGTCTGGCCCCGGACGTGCTGGCCGACGAGCGCGTGACCGCGACGGTGCGCATCCCCATGCTGGCGGGTCGCCGCTCCATGAACCTGTCCAACGCCGCCGCCGTGGTGGTCTACGAGGCCTGGAGGCAGCAGGGCTACCCAGGCGGTATGGATATTCCGCCACTTTGACTTAATATTTCGGTATGCCGAAATCTCATCTGGCCGGGGGCCGCAATCCCCGGGCCGGTCGCCGGCGACCCTGGTCCCCCGCGGCCGCGGTCGTCGTCGCACTCGCGACCGCGATCGTGGCGGCCGCCTGCACCACCGGCACCTGGGGGGCGGTCGACGTGGACGACCGGCCCCGGTTCGCCGCCCGGGAGGCCGACGACAGGGTCGTGGTGGCCACGACCTTCACGATCCTCGCGGACATGGCCCGCCGCGTCGGTGGGGACCGGGTCCGGGTGGAGTCGGTGACGACCCCGGGCGCCGACATCCACCAGTACGAGCCGTCCGTCGACGACCTCAAGCGGGTCGAGGGCGCGGACCTGGTGGTGAGCAACGGTCTCGGCATGGACGACTGGCTGCTGCGCTTCATCGACGGGACCGACGCACGCCACGTGGTCACCTCCGAGGGGGTCGACCCGCTGCCGGTGCGCTCCGGCAACTACACCGGGCGGCCCAACCCCCACGCGTGGATGTCGCCCGACGAGGGCGCGAGATACATCCGGACGATCGCCCGCGCCCTGACCGAGGTCGACCCGGAGGGAGCCGAGGGGTACCTCGCTCGCGCCGAGGACTACGTGGCCGAACTCGACGAGCTGGCGTCCCGCGCCCGCGCGGCCGTGGCGGCGGTGCCGCAGGACCGCCGTGTCCTGGTCACGTGCGAGGGCGCGTTCTCCTACCTGGCCCGGGACCTCGGCCTGGAGGAGCTCTACCTGTGGCCGGTCAACAGCGAGTCCCAGGGGCTGCCGCGTCAGGTCACCGCCCTGATCGACGAGGTGCGTGACCGTGAGATCCCCGCCGTCTTCTGTGAGTCGACGGTCTCCGACGCGGCGATGGAGCAGGTCGCGGACGAGACGGGCAGCAGGGTCGCCGGGGTGCTGTACGTCGACTCCCTCTCCGCCCCCAGCGGCCCGGTGCCCACCTACCTCGACCTGCTCGACCACGACCTCGAGATCATCACCCGGGAGCTGACGTCATGACCGACCGACCACTGCCCTTCTCGGCGCACACGGGCCCGCCCGCCGTGGTCGTCACCGACCTCACCGTCGACCGCGGCCAGATCCGCGCGCTCGACTCGGTGTCCCTCTCGGTGCCGACCGGGGAGATCACCGTGCTGCTCGGCCCCAACGGGTCCGGGAAGTCCACCCTGCTCCAGTCTCTGCTCGGTCTGGTCACCCCGACCGGTGGATCGGTGCGCCTCCTCGGTTCCCCGGTCCGGCGCGCGCTGCGCACCGGACGGGTGGCGGCGGTGCCCCAGTCGGACGGGCTCGACGAGCGCTTCCCGGTCACCGCGGGTGAGGTGGTCATGCAGGGCCGCCGCCGCTTCACCGGTCCGTGGCGCCGCCCGTCCGCCGCCGATCGACTCGCGGTCGACGAGGCCCTGGACCGGGTCGGGTTGTCGCCGATCGCGGGGCGGCGCATCGGCGAGCTCTCGGGCGGTCAACGGCGACGGGTCCTGCTGGCCCGCTGCCTGGCCCAGGAGGCCGAGCTGCTGCTCCTCGACGAACCGTTCAGCGGCATGGACGCCGGCAGCGAGGAGGTCTACATCGACGTGCTGCGCGAGCTCACCGCCTCGGGGCGGACCGCACTGGTCTCCACCCACCACCTGGGCACGGTCGAGCGGCTCGCGGACTCGGTCGCCCTGCTCAACGGTCGGCTGGTGGCGCACGGCCCCGTGGCCGAGACCACCACCCCCCAGATCCTGTCCACGTTGCTCGGGGCGCGGCTGCCCGCCGTCGACGACCGGTCGCCGACCGCCGAGGGAGCACTGTGATGATCGATCTGCTCGTCGAGCCGATGAGTTACGAGTTCATGCGGCGCGCCCTGCTCGTGGTGGCCGCCTCCGGTGTGGCCGGCGCGTTGCTGAGCTGCTGGCTGGTCCACATGGGCTGGTCTCTCATGGGTGACGCGGTCTCCCACGCCGTCCTGCCCGGTGTGGTGATCGCCGCCCTGATCGGCATCCCGTTCGCGGTCGGCGCACTCATCGCCGCGCTGGTCGCGGTGGCGCTCATCGGCGCGGTCCGAGAGGGGGGGACGGTGCGGGAGGACGCGGCCATGGGCATCGTCTTCACCGCCCTGTTCTCGTTCGGACTGGTCCTCATCGCCCGGTTCCCCAGCGGGCAGGACCTGCACTCGATCCTGTTCGGCAGCGTCCTCGGGGTGCGCGATTCCGACCTCGTCCAGGTGTTGGCGGTCTCGGCGTTCACGGTGATCGTGCTGCTGGCCTTCCGCCGCGATCTCATCATGCTGGCCTTCGACCGGCTGCACGC
>NZ_JAALEB010000077.1:0-3052 GCF_014145165.1 Dietzia sp. Cai40
AGCGGGTCTCGCCGTGGGCGTGGACGGGGTCGTTCCGGTCCAGGTGCCAGGTACCGAACACGCCGGCACGGTACTCCTCCATGGCGGTGACGATGTCCTGGCGGGTGTTGCCGACGAACGGACCCTGTTGGACCACGGGCGCCCCGATCGGCCGGGCCTGCAGCACGAGGAACGCCGCGCCGTCCGCGCCCGCGCTCACGGTGACGGCCTCGGGGGCGAGCACGGCGGCGTCGTAGCCGAGCCGCTGCCCGTCGGCGGTCAGCTCGCCGCCGTAGTTGTACAGGACCCGGGAGGCGGACGGGTCGAACGCCGGGAGCTCGGTGCTGACCCCGGGGTCGAGGGTGACGATCCAGATGGCGAGGTGGCTGTCCGGGCGCGCGGCCCAGGAGTGCGGTGGCGGGTCGAGTGCCCGGATCCCGTCGATCTCCCCGGCGATCACCCGGACGCGCGCGGCGGCCCCCTCCTCACCGCGGACGACGACCGGGGTGTCCTCGGACCAGAACATGTCGAAGTACGGCTCGGCGGACTTGTCCTCGGGGGCGAGGTTGAGCCAGATCTGGAACAGCTCCATGGTGTTGGTCGCGTCGGGATCCAGCAGGGGGAACATCTCCGAGTGCGAGATCCCCGCACCGGCGGTGAGCCACTGTGTGTCACCGTGCCCGAAGCGGGCGGCGGCGCCCAGCGAGTCGGAGTGGTCCACCACGCCGTCGAGCACCACGGTGACGGTCTCGAAGCCGCGGTGTGGGTGCTGGGGGAAGCCGGGCACCTCTGAGCCGTGGTACATCGACCAGCCGTCCTTGCCGGAGAAGTCGCCTCCGATGGACCGGCCCTCCAGGGAGGCCGCGGGACGCATGGTCTCCCCCTCGGCCGCGGGGAACTCGTCGCGGTGGTGGACCGCGAACAGGAACGGGTCGACACCGGGCCACTGCGCGCCGAGCGGGACTACCTGACGGATGGCGGACACTGGCATCTCCTCTGACGGGACGGTACTTGCTGTCGCGTCATACAACTCCGGGCCCTGGCGGTTTGTTCCCTCCCGCGGCCGAGCCCGGGTCAGCCCCGGGCCAGACCCGGGTCAGCCCCGGGCCACCACTCCGGTCACCGGAATCCGGCCGCCGACCGCCTGGCGGAAGTTGAGCACCGCACGCTGGACGTGGTCGCCCGTGGAGACCACGACCGCGCCGGTGGTCCCGCGCTCGCGGAAGATCTGGTCGGTGAACCGGGCGTTCTGGACCGTCGAGTTGGAGTTGCCCTCCTCGGTGATCCGCCACGGTGCGATCCCGGCGCCGCGGAGCCAGTCGCCCATCGCGCGGGCCTCCGTGCGGCCGTTCTGCGGGACTCCACCGGTCACGATGATGCGGGCGGTGGGGTACTCCCGCGCGAGCCGGAAGCCTGTCCTCAGCCGCTCCTCGAGCACCGGCCGGATCCCCCCGTCGGGATAGAGGCCCGCGCCCAGGATCACGATGTCGGTGGTGAACGGATTGACCGTGAGCACCGCCGGGTCGTCGCTCGTGAGCGCGTCCAGGCCGCCGCACATCTGCAGCATCGACTGGTCGACGTACTGGCAGCCCACCATGGTCAGCCCGTTGTAGAGCGCGGTGCCCGACGGGAGCTCCGCCGAACCCGCGGATGCGGTCCCTGCACCGGCCCCCAGCGCGAGCGCCGCCGTGGCCGCGACCGCTGCGAGACGGATGTGTGTCCTACGCACGATGGCGTTCCTCCCCCGAGAAAAGTGTGTGACTCATTTCGTGACCCGATAGTTATCGGTAGCCACGGTACCGCTGTTACCCGTGAGGCAGAATGGGCCAGAAAATCGCCGGGTAGCCTGCTCACATGCCCGCAGGATATGACAAGTCGGCCGCAGTCCGATACCTCTCCCGAGCGGACCCCGAGCTCGGACGCCACATCGAGTACGTCGGTCCGTGCACCCTCACGCCCGCCCCGGCCGCCGGACCGAACACCCTGTTCGATCGCCTGGCCTCCTCGATCCTGTCCCAGCAACTGTCGGTGAAGGCGGCCGCGACGATCGCCGGCCGACTCCGGGAGCGGGCCGCGGGGCCCCGCCATCTCGATCCCGTCCTCCTGGCCGCCCTCTCCGACGACGAGATCCGCGCCTGCGGCGTCTCCCGCCCCAAGATCGCCGCGCTCCGGGACCTGACCGACGCCGTGGGGACCGGACGGATCCCCACGATGGCGGAGCTGGAGGAACTCGACGACGACGAGGTGGTCGCCTCCCTGACCACCGTCCGCGGGGTGGGCCGATGGACCGTCGAGATGGTGCTGATCTTCCTGTTGGACAGACCCGACGTGTTCCCCGTCGCCGATGTCGGGGTGCGCCGCGGATTCGAGCGGGTCACGGGGCTCGACGAGGCGCCCACCGCCACGCAGATGCTCACCCGTGCCGAGAGCTGGGCCCCGTACCGTTCGGTCGCCTCCTGGTACCTGTGGCGGGCGGTCGACCAGACCGGGCAGGCGGTGCCCACGCCGCCCCCGTCCGGTAGAACGGACACATGGCAACCACCGCATTCAAGGGAAATCCCGTCACCACGTCCGGCGAGCTCCCCGCCGTCGGCACCACCGCCCCGGCGTTCGAGCTGGTCGGCACCGACCTGTCAGCCGTGACCTCCGAGTCGCTGGCGGGCAAGAACGTCGTGCTCAACATCTTCCCGAGCGTCGACACGGGCGTCTGCGCCCAGTCCGTCCGCACCTTCAACGAGAAGGCCACCGGCCTGGACAACACCGCGGTCGTCAACGTCTCGGCCGATCTCCCCTTCGCGCTCAAGCGTTTCGCCGCCGACGAGGGCATCGAGAACGCCTCCGCCGGTTCCACCTTCCGCAGCGATTTCGCCTCGACGTACGGCGTCACGATGGCCGACGGCCCCCTGGCCGGCCTGTGCGCCCGCTCGGTCATCGTTCTCGACGCCGAGGGCAAGGTCGTCTACACCCAGCTCGTCGACGAGATCACCACCGAGCCGGACTACGACTCCGCGCTCGCCGCTCTCAACTGATCACACTCACGACCGCCGGCCCGCCTCCGTGTGGAGGCGGGCCG
>NZ_JAALEB010000078.1:0-18442 GCF_014145165.1 Dietzia sp. Cai40
GCTGTCCACGAACTGGATTTCGTACCGGGTGGGGGAGGACAGATCACTTCGAGTAGAGCTCGACGATCAACTGCTCCTGCAGCGGCACATCGATCTGCGCGCGCTCGGGAAGCTGGTGCACGAGGATGCGGAGCGTCGTGGGGACGACCTGCAGCCACGCCGGGACGGGACGCTCGCCGAGCATCTCGGTGGCGATCTCGTACCAGTCCATCTTGGTGGACTTGGGACGGACGTCGATGATGTCGTACTGCGACACCCGGTAGCTCGGGATGGTCACCTTCTGGTCGTTGACCCGGAAGTGACCGTGGCTCACGAGCTGGCGTGCCTGGCGACGCGTCTGCGCGAGACCCGCGCGGTACACGACGTTGTCCAGACGCGATTCCAGGATCTGGAGGAGGTTCTCGCCGGTCTTACCGCCCCGGCGGTTGGCCTCCTCGTAGTAGCGACGGAACTGCTTCTCCATCACGCCGTAGGTGAAGCGGGCCTTCTGCTTCTCCTGCAGCTGGGTGCGGTACTCGGACTCCTTGATCCGCGCGCGGCCGTGGTGGCCGGGCGGGAAGGGCCGACGTTCGAATGCGGTGTCCCCACCGACGAGGTCCACGCCCAGACGGCGGGACTTGCGGGTGACGGGGCCGGTGTAACGTGCCATGGTTCTCTACGTTCCTTCCGGCTCAGACTCGACGCCGCTTGGGCGGACGACAGCCGTTGTGGGGCTGGGGGGTGACATCGGAGATCGTGCCGACCTCGAGGCCGGCGGCCTGGAGCGAACGGATGGCGGTCTCACGACCCGAACCCGGGCCCTTGACGAACACGTCGACCTTCTTCATGCCGTGCTCCTGCGCCTTGCGGGCCGCGTTCTCGGCGGCGAGCTGGGCGGCGAAGGGCGTCGACTTGCGCGAGCCCTTGAAACCGACGTGGCCCGAGGACGCCCAGGCCAGAACGGCGCCGGACGGATCCGTGATCGAGACGATCGTGTTGTTGAACGTGCTCTTGATGTGGGCCTGGCCGTGAGCGACGTTCTTCTTCTCCCTGCGACGGCCCGTCTTCTTGGGGCCCGCAGCGCGTGACTTGGGGGGCATTACTTCTTCTTTCCGGCGACGGTCTTCTTCGGGCCCTTGCGGGAGCGGGCGTTGGTCTTGGTCCGCTGACCGCGGACGGGGAGACCCCGGCGGTGGCGGATGCCCTGGTAACTGCCGATCTCGATCTTCCGGCGGATATCGCCCTGGATCTCACGGCGGAGGTCACCCTCGACCTTGTAGTTGCCTTCGATGTCGTCACGAAGGACGGTCAGCTGCTCGTCGGTGAGGTCCTTGGTGCGCAGGTCCGGGCTGACCCCGGTCCGCTCGAGGATCTCGACGGCCCGCGTGCGACCGATGCCGAAAATGTAGGTGAGCGCGATCTCCATACGCTTGTCACGTGGGAGATCAACGCCGGCAAGACGTGCCATGTGGCGTTTCTCTTTCGTCGTGCGGTAGGTCTGCTCCCCGACCGTCCCCGATGCCGCATGGTCATCTCACGATGAGCATCCGTCCGGGGCCCTGGCCTCCGCATCCAGGGGTGTGGTACCCGCCTCGACCAGGTACTTCAGAGGCGGCTGGTTCAGGGAGTTGAGCGCTTTACTTGTAGCGGTAGACGATCCGACCGCGGGTGAGGTCGTACGGTGACAGCTCGACGACCACCCGGTCCTCGGGGAGAATGCGGATGTAGTGCTGCCGCATCTTCCCACTGATGTGCGCGAGGACCTTGTGTCCGTTCTCGAGCTCGACGCGGAACATTGCGTTCGGCAACGGCTCGACAACTCGGCCCTCGACCTCGATGGCTCCGTCCTTCTTTGCCATGCTGGTTACGGTCCTCCACGATTCCCCGGATGTCGTCTACCGGATTCTGGTGCACTGGTGGGCACACCGACGTATAAGCCTACGTCAGTGGTCGTTCTAGTGCCAATCGGCGCTCACCCGTAGCAGGCGCGTCCTGCCGGCACGCCGTCGAAGCGCTGCTGCAGCCAGTTCATCGCGGCCGGCAACTTCTCCACCGCGCCGAGGAGATGCTCGGGCGCCAACCCCGGCTCCCACGTGAGCGGGGTCCCCTCGCGGCAGTAACGCGTGGCGGTCTCCTCCGCGTCCCAGAACGGCACCAGCGGGTCGGTGCGGGAATGCCACATGAACACCGGCACCCGGGGGACGTCCGGTGTCAGGCGCACGCTGTTCTCCGCGAAGGCCCGCATCAGGCCCTCCTCCGCGAGCAGGTCTCCCCCCTCGAGGACCATGGGCACGGACCGGAACGCGCCGTACACCAGCAGCGAGGCCGTGCACCTGCCCTTCATCCGCTCGAACAGCGCCCAGCCCTCGGGGGTGAGCTTCTCCTCGAGACGGATGTCCTCCGGGTACTCCCGCGCCATCCCCACGGCGGCGGCGAAGGCCAACCCGAACGCGGGGTGCGGCCAGTTGCCGATCATCCGCGCCATCGTCGTCATGTCCGTCGGGATGCCGCCCTGGGCGACCCCCACCAGGTTGACGTCCGGTGCGTAGTCGTCGTGCATGAGCGACACCCAGGCACTGGCGATCCCGCCACCCGAGTACCCCAGCGCCCCGAACCGGCTGTGCCGCGCGTCGAACCGGGGGTCGTCGCGGACGGCCCGCATCCCGTCCAGCACGATCCGCGCGGACAGCTGTCCCCCGGGGTAGGCGACCTTGGGACCGAGATGATCGGGGATGAGCACCGTCCAGCCCTGGTCCAGCCGGACCCGCAGGAACGCCATCGCGTTGTCCTGCACCGTCTCGAGGGTCGGGTTGACCAGGGTCTCGGTGGGGGCGCAGCTCTGCCCCAGTGCGTTCAGGTAGTGCTGGTAGCTCAGGACGGGGCCGTTCGGGCGCGCGTGGGGCGGCCGGACCACCGTCGCGGTCGCGAGGATCGGACGATCCCGGGTGTCGGTCGACCGGTACGCGATCTCCGTCACCTCGTACCCGAGGAACGCGGGCATGGTCACGACCCGGGTGTTGATCACCTGTCCGAGACCCGCGGCCGCGAGCACCGCGGGGTCCGCGTGATAGAACGGCGCCGGCTGGGGGTCCTCCATCAGGGACCCCTGTCCGCCCTCCATCAGCGACTGCGCGGCCGCGGACGGGGTCGGTCCCGCCATCTGGGCCAGGATCACCACCATCGTGAGGACAGCCGCCACAGCCGTGCGCGTCGGTGTGATCGTGGTTCGGCGCACGTGGGGGTGAACGAGCATGCCCTGACCTTTCAGGCCGGTGGTCAACAGTGGGAACACTCTAACCTGAGGCCCGGAGGGCCCGGCACCGGTCCCCCGCGACCGCGCTCAGTCCGTGGGCCGAACGGTGAGCACACGGGGGCCGTCGGCGGTGACGGCGACCGTGTGCTCCCAGTGTGACGACGGCGACCCGTCCACCGTGACGACCGTCCAGTCGTCGGCCAGGGTGCGGGTGTCGGTCTCGCCACCCAGGACGAGCATGGGCTCGACGGCCAGGACGGACCCCTCCTGGAGCCGCGGCCCCTTGCCCGGCTTGCCCTCGTTGGCGAGGAACGGCCACTCGTGCATCTCACGACCGATGCCGTGCCCGCCGAACCCGTCGACGATCCCGAGGGTGACGCCGAGACGCTGCTCCGCGCGACGCGTGGCGGTCTCCAGGGCGTGCGAGACGTCCGTCAGGCGGCTACCGGGGGTCATGGCGAGGATGCCCTCCGCGAGCACCTCCCGCGTCGCCTGGTTGAGAAGGGCCACCTGAGGGTCCAACTCGCCCACGCCGAAGGTCCACGCGGAGTCGCCGTGCCACCCGTCCAGCACCGCGCCGCAGTCCACCGAGACCAGGTCGCCCTCCTGCAGGACGGTGGTGGGTCCCGGGATCCCGTGGACGACCACCTCGTTGACGGACGAGCAGATCGACCCGGGGAACCCCTCGTACCCCTTGAAGGACGGGACCGCACCGGCGTCCCGGATCAGCTGGTCGACCAGCGAGTCGAGATCCGCGGTGGTCGCGCCCGGAACCGCCGCCTCGCGTGCGGCGACGAGCGCACGACCGACGATCCGGCCGGCCTCCTCCATCGCGTCCAGCTCGCCGGGAGTGCGCGCTGTCACCACGCTCGTGCGCGACCGACCGAACACGACTGCTCAGCGATCCAGCGCGGCGAGGGCCCGTGCGTTGATCTCGTCGACCTCGCCCACGGCGTCGACGGTCGTGACATCGTCGCCGTAGTACTCGAGGAGGGGTGCCGTCTCGGACCGGTAGACGGCCATGCGGTTGCGGATCACGTCCTCCGTGTCGTCCTCACGACCGCGGGCGAGCATCCGCGCGACCACGGTGTCCTCGTCGACCTTGAACTCGATCACGGCGTCGAGCTCGAGACCCGCCTCGGCGAGCATGCCCTTGAGCGCGTCGGCCTGCTCGACACTGCGGGGGTAGCCGTCGAGCAGGAACCCCTCGGTCGCGTCGGGCTCACCGATACGCGCCTCGACCATCCGGTTGGTGACGTCCGCGGGAACGAGGTTCCCGGCGTCGATGTAGGACTTGGCCTCCTTGCCGAGGTCCGTCCCCTGGGAGATGTTGGCCCGGAAGAGGTCACCCGTGGAGATGTGCGGGATCCCGAGCTTCTCCGACAGCAGGGCCGCCTGGGTTCCCTTACCGGCGCCGGGGGGGCCGAGGAGGACGAGACGCATGGTGAGGACCAGCCTTTCTTTCGGTGTGATGTGCTCGGGGGTGCGGGCGACTACTTGAGGAAGCCCTCGTAGTTGCGCTGCATGAGCTGAGCCTCGATCTGCTTCACGGTGTCGAGACCCACCGACACCATGATGAGCACAGCGGTGCCACCGAACGGCATGTTCTGCATGTCTCCACCCCCGCTACCCATGTCGAGGAAGACGTTGGGCAGCACCGCGATCAACCCGAGGTACAGGGAACCGAACAACAGGATGCGGTTGAGCACGTACCCGAGGTACTCGGCCGTCGGGCGACCCGGGCGGATGCCGGGGATGAAGCCGCCGTACTTCTTCATGTTCTCGGCCTGCTCCATCGGATCGAACTGGATGGCCACGTAGAAGTACGCGAAGAAGATGATCAGGGCGAAGTACAGCAGGATGTAACCCCAGCTCGAGGGGTTCTGCAGGTACTGCATGACGTACCGCTGCCAGAACCCGTCCGCGGCGGGCTCGGGTCCCTGGATCAGCTGGGTGATGAGGATCGGCACGTACATCATGGACGACGCGAAGATCACGGGGATGACGCCGGCCTGGTTGACCTTGAGCGGCAGGTAGGTCGACGTGCCGCCGTACTGACGACGGCCGACCATGCGCTTGGCGTACTGGACCGGGATGCGGCGCTGGCCCTGCTCGACGAACACGACGGCGACCACGATCAGCACCACCGCGAACATGACCGCGGCGAACTTCAGCGTCGAGGAGTTCTGGTAGATGTTGACGCCCTCGGCGGGGATCCGCGAGGCGATGCCGGCGAAGATCAGCAGCGACATGCCGTTGCCGACCCCGCGGTCCGTGATGAGCTCACCGAACCACATGACGAGGGCTGCGCCGGCGGTCATCACGATGACGATGGTGGCCAGGGTGAGGATGTCGCCGTCCATGAGGACGGACTCGCCGTTGCCGAGCAGCTGACCCCGGTCGGCGAGCGCCACGATGCCGGCGGACTGCAGCACCGCGAGCGCGATGGTGAGATAACGCGTGTACTGCGTCATCTTGGCCTGACCGGACTGCCCCTCCTTCTTGAGTTGCTCGAAGTAGGGGATCACCACGGTGAGCAGCTGCACGATGATGCTCGCCGTGATGTACGGCATGATGCCGATCGCGAACACGGACAACTGCAGGAGTGCGCCGCCGGAGAACAGGTTGACCAGGGAGTACAACTGCGCGTTGTCCCCGGTCATCGCGGTGTCGAGGAGTCCCCGGAGCTTGGGGTAGTCGACACCGGGCGACGGGATCTGCGCGCCGATGCGGTAGAGGATGATGATCCCGAGGGTGAAGAAGATCTTCTTCCTCAGATCCGTGTCCTTGATCGCGGACGCGAGTGCGGAGAGCACATGTCCTCCTGGTCATGGACGGCCCGTAGCCGCCGCCTTCGTCGAATGCAGATGCGCCGGGAGGGTCAGACCGACGGCAGTGGTGCCGCACCCCGAACGCACAACAAGAAAAACTGTATCAAGATGAGCGCAGGGGCCGGATCCGAGACTCTCGGACCCGACCCCTGCACCCGTCATCCGGCCCCGTCGGGGGCCGGTCGGGGACTCAGGCCCCGGCCTCCGACACGCTTCCGCCGGCGGCCTCGATCTTGGTCTTGGCCGACGCGGACACCTTGTCGACGGCCACGGTCACGGCCACGGAGATGTCCCCGTCGCCCAGGACCTTGACCGGCTGGTTCTTGCGGACGGCCCCCGCGGCGACGAGCTCGGCGACGCCGACCTGCCCACCGGAGGGGAACAACCGCTGGATGTCGGACACGTTGACGACCTGGAAGACGACCTTGTTGCGGTTCTTGAAGCCCTTGAGCTTCGGAAGACGCATGTGGATCGGCATCTGGCCACCCTCGAACGCCGCGGGGACGTTCTTGCGTGCCTTGGTTCCCTTGGTACCGCGACCGGCGGTCTTGCCCCGCTTGCCGCCCTCACCGCGACCCACGCGGATCTTGTCGGTGTGGGCGCCGGGTGCCGGGCGCAGGTGATGCAACTTGATGGTCATGCTCACTCCGTCTCTTCGACCACGACGAGGTGGTTCACGACGTTGATGAGACCCCGGGTCTGAGCGTTGTCCTCACGGACGACCGTCTTCCGGATGCCCTTGAGTCCCAACGTCCGCAGGGAGTCCTTCTGGTTCTGCTTGGTCCCGACAGTGCCGCGGACCTGGGTGATCTTGAGGTTGGCCATGATCTACGCCCCCTGTCCGGCACGTGCGCGGAGCATGCCCGCGGGTGCGACGTCCTCGATGGGCAGACCACGGCGGGCCGCGACCTCCTCGGGACGATGGAGACCCTTGAGCGCGGTCACCGTGGCGTGGACGACGTTGATGGCGTTGTCCGACCCCAGCGACTTGCACAGGATGTCGTGCACGCCGGCGCACTCGAGCACGGCACGCGCCGCGCCGCCCGCGATCACACCGGTACCCGGCGAGGCCGGACGGAGCATGACGACGCCCGCGGCCGCCTCACCCTGGATCGGGTGCGGGATGGTGGAGCCGATGAGCGGGACGCGGAAGAAGTTCTTCCGGGCCTCCTCCGACCCCTTCTGGATCGCCGCCGGCACCTCCTTGGCCTTGCCGTAGCCGACGCCGACCATGCCGTTGCCGTCCCCCAGGATCACGAGGGCGGTGAAGCTGAATCGCCGACCGCCCTTGACGACCTTGGAGACGCGGTTGATGGTGACGACACGCTCGATGAACTGTGACTTCTCGTCGTCGCGGCCACCGCGACGATCGTTTCCGCCACGGCCACGGCCCCCGCCGCCGCCGCTGCGGCCGCCCTGGGCGTTGTCGTTGGTGGTGGTCTTGTTGTCCGCGGCGGGCCCGGTGCTTCCGCCGTCACGACGCTGACGTCCCGGCATCAGACGGTCCTTCCGTTAAGGGTCAGTGCAGTGGTCTTGGTCATCAGAACTCCAGCCCACCCTCGCGGGCGGCGTCGGCCAGGGACGCGATCCGGCCGTGGTACTTGTTGCCACCACGGTCGAACACGACGGCATCGATGCCGGCGGCCTTGGCGCGCTCGGCCAGGAGCTGGCCGACCTTCGCGCTGCGGTCCTTCTTGTCGCCCTCGAGAGTGCGGACATCGGCCTCGATCGTCGACGCGGCGGCCAGCGTGCGGCCGGCCAGGTCGTCGATGATCTGGGCGTGGATGTGGCGCGAGGACCGGTTGACGACCAACCGCGGGCGCTCGGGGGTACCGGCGACCTTCTTGCGGAGGCGGTAGTGGCGCCGGGTACGGCCGACACGACGTGCTGTCGAGACGTCGGTACCCAGCGGGGAACGCTTCTTTGTGCTGCTCATGGTCACTTACCCGTCTTTCCGACCTTGCGACGGACCTGCTCGCCCTCGTAACGGATGCCCTTGCCCTTGTACGGGTCGTGCTTCCGCAGCCGCTTGATGTTGGCGGCGATCTGGCCCACCTGCTGCTTGTCGATCCCGGAGATCGAGAACTTCGTGGCGCCCTCGACGGCGAACGTGATGCCGTCGGGTGCCGCGATCGGCACGGGGTGCGAGTAGCCGAGGGCGAACTCGAGGTCCGTGCCCTTGGCGACGACGCGGTAACCCACGCCGAAGATCTCCATCTTCTGCACGTAACCCTCGGTGACGCCCACGACCATGTTGTTGACCAGGGAGCGGGAGAGGCCGTGCAGCGACCGGTTGTCCCGGTGGTCGTCGGGACGGTTCACCGTGATGGTGCCCTCCTCGACCGACACCGTGATCGGTGCGGGGAGTTCCTGGGTGAGCTCACCCTTGGGACCCTTGACGGTGATGGTCTGGCCGTCGACCTTGATGTCGACGCCGGACGGAACGGTGATCGGAGCCTTGCCGATTCGTGACATTTCTCGCCCCCTTACCAGACGTAGGCGAGGACTTCCCCGCCCACCTTCTTGTAGTTCGCCTGACGGTCCGTGAGCAGACCCTGGGAGGTCGAGATGATCGCGATACCCAGTCCGCCGAGGACCTTGGGCAGGCCGGTGGACTTGGCGTACACGCGGAGACCCGGCTTGGAGACTCGCTTGATGCCCTGCAGGCTGCGCTGGCGCGACGGGCCGTACTTGAGGTCGATGGTGAGCTTCTTGCCCACCTCGGCGTCCTCGACGGCGTAGTCGGTGATGTAACCCTCTTGCTTGAGGATCGCCGCGATGTTGCCCTTGATCTTGGAATGCGGCATGGAGACGGTGTCGTGGTACGCCGAGTTGGCGTTACGCACACGCGTCAACATGTCCGCGATGGGGTCGGTCATCGACATGGATTTACCATGTTCCTTTCTCGTCACGGTTCCCATGCAGCACGGGTGCGGTCGACCTGTGGGCCGGCCGTGTCCGTCGTGGGCCTATCACGAAGAGTTCGAATGTTCTGTTGTGTGGGGCCCGCCGATCGTCTGACGATCTGCGGGGGACCCGCCGCGCGTGGCGCTCTTCTCGCCACCCGCGACCCGACGGCTGGGCCGTCTGCCCGTCGCCGGGGACCCGCTGATGCGGTGCCCCGGCGCGGACGGCCGGTCCGGCCCTGACCCGTGAGGTCAGTCCTCCTTGAAGGGGAAGCCGAGGTGCTTGAGCAGCGCCCGACCCTCTTCGTCGTTCGTCGCGGTCGTGACGACCGTGATGTCCATGCCGCGGGGGCGGTCGACCTTGTCCACGTCGATCTCGTAGAACATGGTCTGCTCGTTGAGCCCGAAGGTGTAGTTGCCGTGACCGTCGAACTGCTTGCCCGAGAGGCCACGGAAGTCGCGGATTCGCGGGAGGGCGATCGTCGTCAGACGATCGAGGAACTCCCACATGCGGTCACCGCGCAGCGTCACACGCGCGCCGATCGGCATCCCCTCGCGGAGCTTGAACTGCGCGATGGACTTGCGGGCCCGGCGGATCTGCGGCTTCTGGCCGGTGATCAGCGTGAGGTCGGTGATGGCGCCGTTGATCAGCTTGGCGTCACGGGCGGCGTCACCGACACCCATGTTGACGACGACCTTGACGACGCCCGGGATCTGCATGACGTTCGCGTACTCGAACGTCTCGTTCAGGGCCGGCTTGATCTCGGCGCTGTACCGCGCCTTGAGACGCGGCGTGTACCCGGTGGGAAGTGCGGTTTCGGTCATGGTCACAGGTCCTTCCCGGTCTTGCGCGAGACCCGGACGCGCTTACCGTTCTCGTCGGTGCGGATTCCGACGCGCGACGGGGCGCCGTCCGCGTCCACGACCATCACGTTGGACACGTGGATCGGGGCCTCCTGCGTGACGATGCCACCGGAGGAGGCGCCACGCTCGGCAGCCGAGTTGGCGGTGTGCTTCTTGATGCGGTTCACGCCCTCGACGAGGACCTTCTCCTGCGCGGGGAAGGCCTGGATGACCTTGCCCTTGGCGCCCTTGTCCTTGCCGGCGATGACGAGCACCGTGTCGCCCTTGTGGACCCTCATGTCAGAGCACCTCCGGAGCCAGCGAGACGATGCGCATGAACTTCTTGTCGCGCAGTTCGCGACCGACGGGCCCGAAGATACGGGTACCACGCGGGTCGTTGTCGTTCTTGATGATGACGGCGGCGTTCTCGTCGAACTTGATGTACGAGCCGTCCGGGCGACGGCGCTCCTTGGCGGTGCGCACGATGACGGCCTTGACGACCTCACCCTTCTTGACGTTGCCACCGGGGATGGCGTCCTTGACGGTGGCGACGATGATGTCGCCCACGCCTGCGTAGCGACGCTTGGATCCGCCGAGAACGCGGATGCAGAGAATCTCCTTGGCACCCGTGTTGTCGGCGATCTTGAGTCGCGACTCCTGCTGGATCATGGTTCTCCTGACCAGGCTTGTTCAGATGTGTGCCGGATTCCGACCCGACACACGCGGCCACGTCACCCGCACCGGTCTCGCGACGCGGCTACCACGGGCAACTGTTCCAGTGTAGGGGTCCCGGCGCCCGAGCCCCAAATCGCCCGTCAGCTCCCGGCGGATCCGGACGAGCCGGCCGAACCGAGCGAGCCGGCCGATCCTCCCGCGCCGGGTGCCTCCCCCGCTCCCCCGGTCGTCGTCCGGCCGTTGGGCACGGCGGGCTCCAGACCGGTCAGGATGTGGTCCATCCCGGGCAACATCTGGGTCACGAAAACGGGCCAGTTGTGGATACCGGTCGGCATGTAGTTCATCCGGAGTCGCACGTCGGGGACGGAGGCAAGGGCGGATTCCAGATTCCTGGTGCTCTCGTAGGAGCCCTTCTCGAGGATATGCCCGTCGATGAGAACGAGTTCGTTGCTTCCGAAATTGCCGAGCTCCGCGGAGCCGACCCGCCCGGTGGCCGCACTGAGATAGACGGCCATACCCTCCAGGCCTGACGGGTCGGCGACGGTGTCGTGCGCCTGCCAGGCCGCCGATCCACGCGGGCCCCACATGTTGGTGGCGTCGCCGTTCCGCGCGGCGACCGTCAGCCGCGAGTACTGGTAGCCGAGCTCGTCTGTCGTCGAGTAGGCACCCGACACCCCACCGACCCCGCTGAACATCTGGGGATTGGTGTTGGCGAGGTGCAACGCCGACGCCGCCCCCATCGATACGCCGAGTACACCCCAGTCCCCGTTGTGCGCCGGGGGCTCGACGATCCCCGACAGTCCGTTCACCAGCAGTTCCGGAAGCTCCTCGGTAAGGAAAGTCTCCCAGTTGTTCGGCCCGAGAACCGGATCATCGGTAAGCCAGTCCGACCACATCGAGGACGGCGCGCCTGTCGGTGCGATTACGTTGACCTCACGTTCGCGAAGGGCCGGGTCACCCCAGCCCATCCCACCGCTCCACCCCGAGGGCGACTCACTCCCGACGCCGTCCAGGAAGTAGACGTTGGGGGCGTCGACCCCGGCGGGTGCGCGATACACCTCGACGCGGACGGTCCGCTGCATCGTCTTCGACGTCACGGTCCAGACCTCTGCCCGGGCATCGTCCGGGTTCAGCGAACCCGGGAACATGGGCCGCACCTCCCGGACCGTGTTCTCGGTGATCGTCGAATCGCGCGTGGCGATCGGCCTGGACGATGGCGCGGAGCTACCGGGGCGGGCGAAATCACCCGAGCCCGCGGCGGCCACGGACCCGAGAACGGAGGTCAGCGGGATGGGAGCGCCCAACTGCGTAAGGGCGGCGACGCTCAGTGACGGAACCCCGAGCAGACTGCCCGGTGCAACGCTCGGCACCAGGGATCCGGGGTCAAGGCTCTGCGCACCCGCAGCCCCTGCACCGGCCCCGATGACCATGGCCGCCGCGGCCACGCTCGTCGCACGGAGGGCGGCGGAGGTGCGACGACGCACTCCCCCGTGCCCATCCCCGTGCGCGCCGGTACGGCGTCCGTCGAACCCGTCCCGACCAGTTCCGTCCCGATCGATATCCGGCCGTCTCGTCATATCCCGATCCTGTCCTCGTGCGCGATGCGGCCCACGGGAACTGACGCCCCGGGCCGCAGGGTGAACTCCGGCTCGGTAGCCGATGACACAATACTGACTTGTCGTATCAAGACGAGGAAAGTGTTACATCTTCCTCATACGCCGACGGCCCGGCCCCGAGAACTCGGGGCCGGGCCGGCAGTGGAGTGGAGCGACTCCCTTACTTCGCGCGCTCCAGGACCTCGACGACGCGGTAGCGCTTGGTGGCGGACAGCGGGCGGGTCTCCATGATCCGCACGCGGTCGCCGACACCGGCGTCGTTGGTCTCGTCGTGTGCCTTCACACGCTCGGTACGGCGCATGATCTTGCCGTAGAGCGGGTGCTTCACGCGGTCCTCGAGTTCGACGACGATGGTCTTGTCCATCTTGTCGGACACGACGTACCCGATCCGCACCTTGCGGCTGTTGCGCTCGGTGTTCTCGCTGGCCTCAGTCACGGCTGCTTCCTTGTCACTCACTTGGCATCACCCGGCGCCGCCGACAACCCGAGCTCGCGCTCGCGGATGACGGTGTAGATGCGTGCGATGTCGTGACGGACGACGCGCAGGCGACGGTTGTTGGTCAGCTGACCGGTGGCCATCTGGAAGCGCAGGTTGAACAGCTCCTCCTTGGCCTCACGAAGACGCGCGGTGAGCGCATCGGCGTCGAGTTCACGCAACTCGGGGGCGGTGGTTCCACTAGCCATCAGAACTGCTCCTCCCGGGTCACGATACGGGTCTTGCACGGGAGCTTGTGCTGCGCGCGGCGCAGCGCCTCGCGTGCGGTCTCCTCGTTCGGGTACGACATCTCGAAGAGGATGCGACCCGGCTTGACGTTCGCGACCCACCACTCGACGGATCCCTTACCGGAACCCATGCGGACCTCGGCGGGCTTCTTGGTCAAGGGGCGATCGGGGTAGATGTTGATCCACACCTTGCCGCCACGCTTGATGTGGCGGTTGATCGCGATACGCGCGGACTCGATCTGACGGTTGGTGACGTACGCCGGCTCGAGAGCCTGGATGCCGTACTCACCGAACGTCACCTTGGTGCCGCCCTTGGCCCCGCCGCTACGGCCGGGGTGGTGCTGCTTGCGGTGCTTGACGCGCTTGGGGATAAGCACTGTCACGCCTCCCTGGTCTGATTCTGCGGAGCCTGGGCGGGGGCCTCGGCAGCCGGACCGGAACCGGCGCGGCCGGTCTCGGTGCTGGTGGCCGTGGTGCCCTGGGCGCCGGAACGACGCGGCCGGCCTGCGCCACGCTCGCGGCGCGGTCCTCGGTCGGCACCGCCGCGGTTGCTGGACTGGGCGTACTGATCGGACTCGCGACGACCGCCGACCACGTCACCCTTGTAGATCCACACCTTGACGCCGATGCGACCGAAGGTCGTCTTGGCCTCGTAGGTGCCGTAGTCGATCTCGGCACGCAGGGTGTGAAGCGGGACGCGACCCTCGTGGTAGCGCTCCGATCGCGACATCTCGGCACCGCCGAGACGACCCGAGCAGACCACCTTGATGCCCTTGACCTGCGGCTGACGCATCGCGGACTGGATGCCCTTACGCATCGCGCGGCGGAACGCCACGCGGTTGGAGAGCTGCTCCGCGATGCCCTGGGCCACGAGCTGGGCGTCGGCCTCGGTGTTCTTGATCTCGAGGATGTTGAGGTGGACCTGCTTCGCGGTGAGCTTCTCGAGCTCGCCGCGGAGACGGTCGGCCTCGGCGCCACGACGACCGATCACGATGCCCGGCCGGGCGGTGTGGATGTCGACGTTGACGCGGTCGCGGGTACGGGAGATGTCCACGCCCGAGATGCCGGCCCGCTCCATGCCCTTGGACAGGAGCTGACGGATCTTGATGTCCTCGGCGACGTAGTCCGCGTACTGCTTGTCGGCGTACCACTTGGACGTCCAGTCCGAGGTGATGCCGAGACGGAAGCCGTGCGGCTGGATCTTCTGTCCCATTTAGCGGGCACCTCCCTGGTTACGACGACCCCGGCCGGTGGAACCGGCCTTCTCGGGCACGCTGGTCACCTCGACGGTGATGTGGCTCGTGCGCTTACGCACTCGGAACGCACGACCCTGGGCACGCGGACGGAACCGCTTCAGGGTCGGGCCCTCGTCGGCGAACGCAGCCGACACGACCAGGGTCCGGGGATCCAGGTCGAGGTTGTTCTCGGCGTTCGCGATGGCGGACGCGAGGACCTTGCCCACCGGCTCGCTGGCGGCCTGCGGGGCGAACCGCAGGATGTCCAACGCGTCGGAGGCGTCCTTGCCCCGGATCAGGTCGATCACACGACGCGCCTTCATGGGCGTGACGCGGACGAACTTGGCGGTGGCCCGGGCGGAGAGCTGCTGCTCGTCCTGCACCGTGCCTTCGGCGGTCTTGCTGGTATCAGTGCTCATCGGCGCTTACTCTTCCGATCGTCCTTGATGTGCCCCTTGAACGTGCGCGTCGGCGCGAACTCGCCGAGCTTGTGACCCACCATGGAGTCGGACACGAACACGGGCACATGCTTGCGGCCATCATGGACGGCGAACGTGTGGCCGATGAAATCGGGCAGGATCGTCGAGCGACGCGACCAGGTCTTGATGACCTGATGAGTACCCTTGTCGTTCTGCGCGTCCACCTTCGCGAGGAGGTGCTCGTCGACGAACGGACCCTTCTTGAGACTACGAGGCATCCTAGTTTCCCTCCTTAACGCTTCTTACCGGTGCGACGGCGACGGACAATCATCTTGTCGCTCGCCTTGTTGGGCTTGCGGGTCCGGCCCTCGGGCTGGCCCCACGGGCTGACGGGGTGACGTCCACCGGACGTCTTACCCTCGCCACCACCGTGCGGGTGGTCGACGGGGTTCATGACCACACCGCGGACGGTCGGGCGGACGCCCTTCCAGCGCATGCGGCCGGCCTTACCCCAGTTGATGTTCCCCTGCTCGGCGTTGCCGACCTCGCCGATCGTCGCGCGACAGCGGACGTCGACCCGGCGGATCTCGCCGGACGGCATGCGGAGTGAGGCGTACGCGCCCTCCTTGCCGAGCAGCTGGATCCCGGCACCGGCGGCGCGTGCCATCTTGGCACCGCCCCCGGGACGGAGCTCCACGGCGTGCACGACGGTACCTGCGGGGATGTTGCGGAGCGGCAGGTTGTTGCCGACCTTGATATCGGAACCGACACCCGACTCGACCTTCATGCCCTGCTTGAGGTTCCGCGGGGCCAGGATGTACCGCTTCTCGCCGTCCGCGTAGTGCAGGAGGGCGATGTTGGCGGTGCGGTTGGGGTCGTACTCGATGTGGGCGACGGTGGCGTCGACGCCGTCCTTGTCATTACGACGGAAGTCGATGACACGGTACTGGCGCTTGTGGCCACCGCCCTTGTGACGGGTGGTGATCCGACCGTGACCGTTACGGCCACCGGTCTTGTGTAGTGGGCGAAGCAGCGACTTCTCGGGCGTCGAGCGGGTGATCTCGGCGAAGTCCGAGACGCTCGAGCCGCGACGGCCGGGCGTCGTGGGCTTGTACTTGCGGATAGCCATGAGGTTCTCTCGTCCTTAACTCTTCCCGCCGTCAGGCGGTCAGACCCGGGATCTCGATGGGCTTGCTGTCGGCCGCAAGGGTCACGATGGCGCGCTTGGTGCTCTTGCGCTGTCCGAACCCGGTGCGGGTGCGCTTACGCTTGCCCTGACGGTTGGCGGTGTTGACGGACTCCACCGTGACGCCGAAGATCTCCTGGAGGGCGATCTTGATCTGCGTCTTGTTGGCGTCCGGTGCGACCAGGAACGTGTACACGCCCTGCTCGAGCAGGCCATAGGCCTTCTCGGAGACGACGGGGGCGAGGATCACGTCCCGGGGATCGGCGACGGTGCTCACTTGTCGGCCTCCTTCGCGGCGGTGTTATCCGTGCCTGCGGCACGCTTGCTGGCCTGCGAGACGAACGCGTCCAGTGCCTCCACCGTGAACACGACGTCGTCTGCACGCAGCACGTCGTAGGTGTTGAGCTGATCCGGAGCGATGGGATGGACGTGGTCCAGGTTGCCCACCGAGCGCCACGCGGCGACGTCCTCGCGGCCGACGACGAGCAGGAACTTCTTGCGACCGGACAGGCTTCCGAGGAAGTCCCGCACGCCCGCCGTCGACGGGGTCTGACCCTCGACGAGCTCGGTGACCACGTGGATACGATCGCTGGCGGCCCGGTCGGACAGGGCACCGCGGAGGGCGGCGGCCTTCATCTTCTTGGGGGTGCGCTGCGAGTAGTCGCGCGGCTTCGGACCGTGGACCGTGCCACCGCCGGTGTAGGCGGGGGCGCGGGTCGAGCCCTGGCGGGCGCGGCCGGTGCCCTTCTGGCGGAACGGCTTGCGGCCACCGCCACGGACCTCGCCGCGGGTCTTGGTCGAGTGCGTGCCCTGCCGCGCCGCGGCGAGCTGAGCCACGACGACCTGGTGCATCAGCGCCAGGTTGGGCTCGACGCCGAAGATCGCGGCGGGCAGCTCGACCGACCCGTCGGCCGAACCGGCCGGGGTACGGACGTCAAGCTTGAGATTCACGGTGTTCTCCGTCGTGGTCATGCGCGCGCACCGCCCTTCACTGCGGATCGGACCATCACGAGGCCGCCGTTGCGGCCCGGGATGGCGCCCTTGATCAGGAGGACGCCGGCTTCGGCATCGACCTTGTGGACCTTGAGGTTCATGGTGGTCACGCGCTCGTTGCCCATGCGGCCGGCCATCTTCTTGCCCCGGAACACGCGGCCCGGGGTGGATGCGCCACCGATGGAACCGGGCCGGCGGTGCACGGCCTGGGTGCCGTGTGAGGCGCCCTGTCCGTGGAAGCCGTGACGCTTCATGGTGCCGGCGAAGCCCTTGCCCTTGGAGGTTCCGGTGACGTCGACGAAAGCGCCGTCGGAGAACACATCCGCGCCGAGCTCCTGGCCCAGCTCGAAGGCTGCGGCCTGCTCCGCGTTGTCCAGCCGGATCTCCGCCAGGTGGCGACGCGGGGTCACACCCGCCTTGGAGAACTGGCCCGTGACGGGCTTGGTGACCTTACGGGGGTCGATCGCGCCGAACGCGATCTGGACGGCGTTGTAGCCGTCGGTCTGCTCTGTACGGATCCCGGTGACTACACACGGCCCGGCCTTGATGACGGTAACCGGGACGACCCGGTTGTTCTCGTCGAAGACCTGGGTCATGCCGAGCTTCGCGCCCAGGATTCCCTTGATCTCGGTAGTACTCATCTGTTCACTGTCTCCGCTGCACGTTGCTTGCTGACCGCTGCTCGGTCGGAGGTCACTGGATGTTGACGTCGACGCTGGCAGGCAGGTCGATGCGCATGAGCGCGTCCACGGTCTTGGGCGTGGGGTCGAGGATGTCGATCAACCGCTTGTGGGTGCGCATCTCGAAGTGCTCGCGCGAGTCCTTGTACTTGTGCGGCGAGCGGATGACGCAGTACACGTTCTTCTCGGTCGGCAACGGCACCGGGCCGACGACACGAGCTCCCGTACGGGTGACCGTCTCGACGATCTTGCGCGCCGAGGCGTCGATGGCCTCGTGGTCATAGGCCTTCAGCCTGATGCGGATCTTTTGTCCCGCCACTTCGTCCTCATTCTCCCCCCGCCCCTGAAGGCGGCTGTCGTGAGCGCCCTCGCTGCGCGGGGGACACTTCTGTGTTCGCTTGTCATACGTGACACCGTCTGACCGTCTACCACCCGGTCACATGCATCGGTGCTTCGTCGTGGAGGACCGCCGTCGCGCGCTCACGAACGTGACACGACCACGAGCCCTCCAGAGGACGGAGTGCCGCACTCCCGCGGGGCGAGGGTGACGGCGGAACCGATCCGCTGCCGCTGTTGATGTGTCACGACGCGTCCACGCGGTCGGGCGTGTCGCCCTCCCACTTTTCCGGCGGGTGATCGCTCACCCGCCCCGGTCGTGCTCGCCCGACCAACCCGGCGATCGCGGGGCCCGGGGGCCACACGAGTTCGCCGCCTTGTCCGGGCAACTCGACCAGTATGCCGCACGCACCCCACGGGATCAAAATCGCCGGGGCCGACGGGTCGGGGATGCCGCGCCCGCGTGCCGCGACTTCGGTAGCGTCGAGCCATAAGCGCCCATGCGCCTCGTCACCCAGGAGAGCCCCACGTGAACAGCCGACGCGAACCACGCGACCCCGCCGCCTACAAGCGGGATCGTCGCCAAGCCGTCCTGCGCCACCACCCGGACAAGGGCGGTGACCCGGACGAGATGCTCCGCGCGCTCGAGGAGGTCGACCGCAGACACGGGGTCGGCGGGCCCCGCCGCCCGGAACACGCCGCGACCGCCGAGCAGGTCGCCGCGGTGGCCGTGACCGCTCTGGCCGGGATGGCGGCGGTCGGGTTGT
>NZ_JAALEB010000079.1:0-3566 GCF_014145165.1 Dietzia sp. Cai40
GGCCGCGCTCGGCGAGCTGGGGTACCGGGTCACCGCGCTGACCTACCACGACGCGCCGCGGCGCGCGCACTCCGTGGCGGCCCAGGGCGGGATCAACGCCGCCCGCGCGAGGCGGGTCGACGGCGACTCCCTGCACCGCTTCGTCGCCGACACGGTCAAGGGTGGCGACTTCCGGGGCCGGGAGGCCGAGGCGTTCAGGCTCGGCGAGGAGTCGGTTCGCGTCATCGACCACTTCTCGGGGATCGGCACGCCGTTCGCCCGGGAGTACGGGGGCGTGCTGTCCACGCGGTCGTTCGGCGGAGTGCAGGTCTCACGCACCTACTACTCACGCGGGCAGACCGGTCAGCAACTCCAGATCGCCGGCACCCAGGCCCTCCAGCGGCAGATCCGGGCGGGCACGGTGCGGTTGCACACCCGCCACGAGATGCTCGATCTGATCGTCGACGACGCCGGATGTCACGGGGTCGTGGTCCGCGACCTCGTTACCGGACACCTCCGCGCCGAGACCGCCCACGCCGTGGTGCTGGCGACGGGCGGCTACGGGAACGTCTTCCACGACTCCACGCTCGCGGTGAACTCCAACGCCTCGGCCGTGTGGCGGGCTCACCAGCGAGGGGCGTTGTTCGCCTCGCCGTCGTTCGTCCAGTTCCACCCCACCGCCCTGCCCAAGGACACGACCTGGCAGGCCAAGACCATCCTCATGAGCGAGTCGCTCCGCAACGACGGCCGCATCTGGGTGCCGAGGCACGCCGGCGACCACCGACCGCCGGGCGACATCCCCGATTCCGACCGCGACTTCTTCCTCGAGCGCCGCTACCCGGCCTACGGAAACCTGGTCCCCCGCGACGTGGCGTCACGGGCGATCACGGCGGAGATCCGCGACGGCCGCGGGGTGGGCCCCCGCCACAACTCGGTGTACCTGGACTTCCGGGACTCCCTCGCCCGCGACGGCCGGCAGCGGGTCGCCGAACGGTACGGCAACCTGTTCGAGATGTACTCCCACGCCACCGGCGAGGACCCGTACTCCGTCCCGATGCGCATCGCGCCCACCTGTCACTTCACCATGGGCGGGCTCTGGAGCGACTACGACCTCCAGACCTCGATCCCCGGACTGTTCGTCGGCGGCGAATGCGGCTGGGCGTATCACGGCGCCAACCGACTCGGCGCCAACTCGCTGCTCAGCGCCAGTGTGGACGGCTGGTTCACCCTCCCGTACTCGGTGCCGGCGCACCTGGCCGCCCGCCTCGGGGACGATCCACCGGACGACGACGACGAGGTGGTCACCACCGCCGTGGGCCGCGCCCGGGCGCGCGTCGAGGCGCTCCTCGCGGTGGGCGGATCCACCGGGCCCGCCCATTTCCACCGCGCGCTGGGCGAGATCCTCTACGCCGGCTGCGGGGTCACCCGCACGGCCGAGGGGCTGACCGCCGCGATCGGGCGCATCCGCGACCTCCGGGCCCGGTTCTGGTCCGACCTCCGCGTGACCGGGACCGGTGAGCACCTCAACCAGGTGCTCGAACTGGCCGGCCGGACGGCCGACTACCTGGAGCTGGCCGAACTGATGTGCGTCGACGCCCTGGACCGCGACGAATCCTGTGGCGCCCACTTCCGCGACGAACACCGGTCCCCGGGCGGCGAGGCGCTGCGCCGAGACGACCTCTGGCGCTTCGCCTCGGCCTGGGGATCGGCCGGCGACGACCGGGGCGGCCCGCGCACCTTCACCCGCCATGCCGAACCGCTCGACTTCTCCGCGGTCGAGCTCACCACGAGGGACTACCGATGAGATCCACCCGACGAACGACTGCGAGCACCACCCCGTGAGACTCACCCTGCGCGTGTGGAGGCAGGCCGGTCCCGAGGAGTCCGGCGACTACGTGGAGTACCACGTTCCGGACGCCGAACCGGAGATGAGCCTGCTCGAGCTGCTCGACTCGCTCAACGACCGACTGGTCGACGACGGGGTGGACCCGGTGGCCTTCGATTCCGACTGCCGGGAGGGGATCTGCGGAGCGTGCGGGGTGACCGTCGACGGGCGCGCGCACGGCCCGGCCGAGAACACCCCCTCGTGCCACCAGCGCCTGGACGCCTACTCCGACGGTGACACCCTGCGCATCGAACCGATGCGCGCGGCGGTGTTCCCCGTGATCCGGGACCTGGTGGTGGACCGCTCCGCGCTGGACGGGATAGCCGAGGCCGGCGCCCACGTGTCGCTTCCCGCGGGGACGGCCCCCGACGCCGACCTCACGGCACAGGGGCACGACGACGCGGAGACCGCACTGGATCTGGCGGCCTGCATCGGCTGCGGTGCGTGCGTGGCGGCCTGCCCCAACGGATCGGCCAATCTCTTCCTGGGTGCGAAGCTGGGGCATCTGGCCCTGATGCCGGTGGCGAGCCGCGAACGCGGGTCCCGGGCACGCGAGATGGTCGACGCCGCGGATCAGGAGTTCGGCTCCTGCTCCCTCTACGGCGAGTGCTCGAGGGTGTGCCCGGCGGGGATTCCGCTGCGTGCGATCGGCATGGTCAACCGGGAGCGCCTCCGCGCGGTCTTCAGGCGCTCGTGACCTGCCCCGCGCGCACGGGGGAGGTCAGCGCATGCGCTGGGAGATCACCTTGGAGATGCCGTCGCCCTGCATGGACACCCCGTAGAGGACGTCGGCGACGTCCATCGTGGGCTTCTGGTGGGTGATCACGATGAGCTGGCTGGTCTCCCGCAGCTGTTCGAACAACCCGATGAGGCGGCGCAGGTTGGTGTCGTCGAGTGCGGCCTCGACCTCGTCCATCACGTAGAACGGGCTGGGGCGGGCCTTGAAGATCGCCACCAGCATCGCCACGGCCGTCAACGACTTCTCGCCACCGGACAGCAGCGACAGTCGCTTGACCTTCTTGCCCGGCGGCCGGGCCTCCACCTCGATCCCCGTGGCCAGCATGTCCGTGGGGTCGGTGAGGATCAGCCGGCCCTCGCCGCCGGGGAACAGCACGGCGAACACGTCGCGGAACTCGCGTTCGACGTCCACCCATGCCTCGGTGAAGATCTGCTCGATCCTCTCGTCCACGTCATCGATCACCCCCTCGAGGTCGGCTCGGGCCTTCTTGACGTCGTCGAGCTGGGTGGACAGGAACGCGTACCTCTCCTCGAGGGCGGCGAACTCCTCCAACGCCAGCGGATTGACCTTGCCGAGGGTCGCGAGATCCTTCTGGGCCAGCTTGAGTCGACGCTCCTGCTCGGCACGCAGATACGGCATCGGCGGGGGCGGGGTGACGTCCTCCCCGCGCTCGCGGGCCGCCTCGTACTCCTCGATCTCCAGCGCGGACGGCGGAAGCGGCACCTCCGGTCCGTACTCCGCCACCAGGGCCTCCGGTTCGATGCCGTGCCGTTCCAGCACCGCGGACTCGAGTTCGGAGACCTTGACCTCGAGTTGGGCCCGGACGATCTCGTCGCGGTGGGCGGCGTCCCCCAGTCTGGTGACCTCGGCTTCCGCGCCCGCCAGCTCGGTACGGAGCGAGGCCACCCGTGCGGAGGCCTCCGAGCGCGCGGCCGCCAGCCGGTCACGCTCGGCCCCGGCCGC
>NZ_JAALEB010000007.1:0-6545 GCF_014145165.1 Dietzia sp. Cai40
CCGCCGAGCAGCGCGCCTCGCAGGCCTGCCCCTGGGAATCGCCGGACGAGCCGCCGGGTCGCTGGGACGTCGAGCTCTGGGCAGGGGCGAGGGCGTACTGACCGAGGAGCTGGCCGACCAGGCGGCCGAACAGGTCTTCGCCGTGCTCGGAGAGCTCAAGGGCGGGGCGATGAAGGTGGGTCAGGCTCTCAGCGTGTTCGAGGCCGGGATGCCCGACAAGTACGCGGGCCCGTTCCGCGAGGCGCTCACCAAGCTCCAGGCCGAGGCTCCGCCGCTGCCCCCCGCCGAGGTCGAGCAGGTCCTCGACACCCAACTCGGCCTGCGGTGGCGGGAGCGGTTCGCCGAGTTCAACACCTCCGCGGCCGCCGCGGCCTCGATCGGGCAGGTGCACCGCGCGGTCTGGTCGGACGGTCGGGAGGTGGCGGTGAAGATCCAGTACCCCGGGGCCGACGAGGCGTTGCGCTCGGACCTCCGTCAGCTCCGACGTCTCTCCCCGCTCCTGCGGCCCCTCAACCCCGGCACCGACGTCAAAGGGGTCATCGACGAGTTGTACGACAGCGCCGTGGCCGAACTGGACTACCGGGGGGAGGCCGACACGCAGCGGGTGTTCGCCGCCGCGTTCCGCGACGACCCGCTGATCCGCGTCCCCGCCGTGCTCGCCTCCGCCCCGAAGGTCCTGGTCACCGAGTGGGCCGAGGGTCGCACGCTCGGCCGGATCGCCGCGAGCGGGACCCAGGAGGAGCGCGACCGGGCCGGTGGACTGCTGGCGGAGTTCCAGTTCTGTTCCCCCGCCCGCGCGAGGATGATGCACGGCGACCCGCACCCCGGCAACTTCCTCCTCGCGGACGACGGTCGGATGGTGGTGCTGGACTTCGGGGCGTCACTCCCGCTACCGGACGGCATGCCCGCGGTTCTCACCTCGATGATGCGGCTCGCGCTGGCCGGGGAGTCCGAGGAGCTGCTCGCCCTCATGACGCGCTCCGGGTACGTGGGCCGGGGCGGGTTGGACCCCGCGGACGCGATGGCCTTCCTCGGGCCCTTCATCGAGCCGATGCGCAAGCCCGAGTTCCACTTCGACCGCAAGTGGATGCAGGGGATCATGGCGGTGTACGGGGACGTCTCCGGCCGTGAGTTCCGGACCTCGCGGTCCTTCACGCTTCCCCGCGAATACGTCCTCATCCACCGGGTGCTCTCGGCCTCGGTGGGCATGCTGTGCCAGCTCGAGGCGACCGCCCCGTACCGGCAGATCGTCCATCGCTGGATGCCGGAGATCTTCCCCGACGAGGAGTGAGCCACTCCGGACCGGCCGGGATCAGCCCTCCCTGACCAGGCGGAGGACATCGTCCCCGTACTCGCCGAGCTTGTGCGCCCCGATCCCGCCGATGCGCCCGAGCGCCCGGGTGTCCGCGGGACGCTCGCGGGCGATCTGCACGAGAGTGTCGTTGGTGAACACCGTGTACGCGGGTTTGCCGATGCGTTCCGACGTCTCCCTGCGCCAGTCGCGCAGCCGCTCGAACAACCCGGTGTCGACCTCCACCGAGCAGTCGGGGCACGATCCCAGCGCCCGGTGCATCGGCCCGGTGAGCCGCTCCCCGCATCCGCGACAACGCCCCTTGTCCGGGGAGTCGGACGTCTGGCGGCTTCCCCCGGGCGCCGGTGCCGGGCGGACCGGGTCGAGGAAACGGCTGGGACGGCGAGTGGCGCGGCCCCCGGCCCGTCGGCTGCGGCTCCACGAGACGGACAGGTGCTCCCGTGCCCGGGTGACCCCCACGTACAGCAGTCGCCGCTCCTCCTCGATGGCGTCCGGCCCGGCCTTGATCGCGTGACTGATGGGCAGGCTGCCCTCGTGCACCCCGAGGAGGAACACCGCATCCCATTCGAGCCCCTTGGCGGCGTGGAACGACGCCAGGGTCACCCCGCGCTGGTCAGGGGCGTGCCTCGCGGCGGCGCGGGCTCTCAGACCGGCGACCACCGGGAGTAGTCCGGGGCGGTCCTCGGTGGTGGCGATCTCCTCCACGAGGCCCATCAGCGCGGTCAGCGACTCCCACTTCTCCCGGGCCTGGGCGCCCGACGGCTCGGCGGCCGTGAGACCCAACGGTTCCAGTGACGCCCGGATCACCCGCGCGACGTCGGTGGGGTCGGTGAGCGCGGAGTGCTCCTCCGTGACCGCCTCGTCGGTGCCGTCGACCAGTCTGTCGATCGCCGACATCGCGCGCCTGATCACCGTCCGGTCGAAGAAGCCCTCCCCACCCTTGAGCCGATAACCGATCCCCACCTCGTCCAGCGCGGCCTCGATGCGCTCCGACTGCGCGTTGACGCGGTAGAGGACCGCGACCTCCGAGGGGTCGAGCCCACCGTGGACCAGATCGGCGATCGCCCCGGCGACCGCCTCCGCCTCCGCGTCCTCGTCCGGATACTCGGTGAGGACGGGGTCGGGCCCCGCCGGACGCATTCCCCGGAGGGTGAGACCGGCTGATCGGAACCGCCCCGCGCCGGCCCCGATCACCGCGTTGGCCAGGTCGACCACCTGCGGGGTGGACCGGTAGTCCGACTCCAGGCGGACGACGGTCGCCTCCGGGTAGCGCTCGGCGAATCCGAGCAGATAGTCCGGATCGGCCCCGGCGAAGGAGTAGATGGTCTGGTTGACGTCGCCCACCACGGTGAGGTCGTCGCGCCGACCGAGCCAGGCCGACAGCAGGCGCTGCTGGGCGGGGGTGACGTCCTGGAACTCGTCCACCACGAAGCACCGGTAGCGGTCCCGGAACTCCTCCGCGATCGCCGGGACCTCCTCCACCAGTTCCGCCATGTGTCCCAGCAGATCGTCGAAGTCGAGCATGCGGACCGGGCCCGACACCTTGAGATCCTCGTACGCCCGGAACGCCCGCGCCACCTCCGGGGCGGGGGCCGGGAGGTCACGACTGAGTGCGACCGCCCGCTCGGCGTACGTGTCGGGGGTGAGCAGACTGGACTTGGCCCAGCCGATCTCGGTGAGGACGTCCCGGATCGTCTCCGTCGAGGGATCCAGCCCCACCCGGCGGACCGCCTGCGCGACCGCCCGGAACTGTCCGTCGAGCAGCTGCCAGGGTTCCTCGCCGTAGACCCGCGGCCAGAAGTAGGAGAGGTTGCGCAGGGCCGCCGAGTGGAAGGTCCGCGCCTGGACCGGCCCCGTCCCCGCGTCCGCCACGCCCAGCCCGGCGAGCCGCATGCGCAGTTCCCCTGCCGCGCGGGCGGTGAACGTGACGGCCAGGACCTGGTCCCCACGGACGTGTCCGGTGGTCACCAGGTGGGCGATGCGCCGGGTGATGGTGCGCGTCTTGCCGGTCCCCGCGCCCGCGAGGATGCAGACGGGTCCGCGGGGCGCCAGGACTGCCCGCCGCTGCTGGGGGTCCAGTCCGTCGAGGGCCGAGTCCCGGTCACGCCGCACGTCATCCACGCCACCATGGTGGCATCCGGCCCCGACACATCGCCGTGGGCCTCCCCCGGGATGATTCCCCGGTCTCCGAGCGTTGGACCCCGTCATGAGCGATCTCACGAACGATGCCGAGGCCCTGACCCTCTACACCACCACGTGGTGCCCCTTCTGTACCCGGCTCAAGAAGCTGCTGGACGAGAAGGAGATCGGTTACACGGAGATCGACGTGGACGCCGACGCCGAGGCCGCGGCGTTCGTCGAGAGCGTCAACGGCGGCAACCGCGTCGTCCCGACGGCGCTGTACTCGGACGGCACCACCGCCACCAACCCCCCGGCCTCCCAGGTGAGGGCCAAGCTCGCCGAGCTCGCGGACGCCTAACGGTCCACCGCGGCGACCCACGACCGGAGCATCACGTGGGCGATCGATACCGGTGGGGCCACCATGAGGTCGCCCCGTCCGTCGAGCGCGGCGCGGACCTCGTCGACGTCGAACCAGGCGGCCTCACTGATCTCCTCGTCCTCGAGCACGATCGGCGCGTCCGGGTCCCCGACCGCGTGGAAACCCACCATCAGTGAGCGGGGGAACGGCCAGGGTTGGCTGCCGAGGTAGCGGACCCGGTCGACCTCCACGCCGACCTCCTCCTTCACCTCGCGCCGGACACAACCCTCCAGGGACTCCCCCGCCTCCACGAATCCGGCGACGTGGGAGTACATCCCGGCCGGCCAGACCGGTTGACGTGCCAGGAGCACCCGGCGCCCACCGTCGTGGACCAGGCAGATCACGGCCGGGTCCGTGCGTGGGTACTCGGGTCCTCCGTGGAACGGGTCCTCGATGGCCCAGCCCGCGTCCACGCGGCGCGGATGGTGCTGCGGTTCCCGGCCCCGCACGGTGTCCCGGTGCCAGCCGAGCAGGGCGAGGGCCTGCGAGGCCAGTGAGCCGTCGCCCTCGACCAGGTCCGCTCCGGTCACCCGGAGTGACGCCACCGCCGGGTCATCGGGCAGCTCCTCCACGGCCAGGGCCCAGATGTGGCGCCCCTCGTCCGTACGCCCGAGGAACACCGCGGTCTCCGGCAGCTCCTCGGCGTGGTCCGACGCGGGTTCCAACCGGATGCGTCGACGGCCCCCGGCCGCCGGGTCCGTGGCGAACCGGTTGCGGCGGTCGACCCGCAGCACCCGCGCGGTGGCCCATCCCCGCGACAGACCGTCGACGTCCTGCCTGAGCGGCGCGGCCCGGTCGGGCGCGGCGACGGACAGCACGGGGTCGGAGTCGAGGCTGAAGTCCAGCGGCATGGTCGGGGTTCCTTCTCGCAGATCTTGAGGGAGCGGTCAGCGTGCCAGCCCGGCGGACGCCGCGGCCACCCGGACCGCCCGCGTCGCCGGCCCTGGTCTCAGCCCGAGACCATCTTGATGTAGAGCAGGCGGTCCCCGGTCTCCAGGGCGTCCGCCTCGGGTTCGTTGACCTTGATCAGCTGACCCTTGCGGACCACTCCCAGGACGAGCTCGGCCAGATGGCGCGGCGAGCCGCCGACCTCGGACTCCTCCACGCGCCGTTCGGCGATGGAGAACCCCTCGTCGGGGGTCAGCAGGTCCTCCATCATCCCCACGACGGTCGGGGTGATGGTCGCCAGGCCGAGCAGGCGCCCGGCCGTCTCGGCGGAGACCACCACGGAGTCCGCGCCCGACTGCTTCAGCAGATGCTTGTTGTCCGACTCACGAACGGTGGCGACGATCTTGGCGTTGGGCGCCAGCTCGCGCGCGGTCAGCGTGACCAGCACCGCGGTGTCGTCGGAGTTGGTCGCCACCACCACGGCCGCGGCGCGGGTGACGCCCGCGAGCTTGAGGACGTCCGACCGGGTGGCCGAGCCCTGGACGGTGACCAGTCCGCGGGCGGCCGCGGACCTGAGTGCCTGGGGGTCGGTGTCGACCACGACGATGTCGTCGGGGGCGATCTCGTCGGCGAGCATCGCCGCGACGGCCGACCTTCCCTTGGTGCCGTAGCCGACGACGACGGTGTGGTTACGCACGAGGTTCCTCCAACGCTGGATCCTGAGGGCCTGACGGGACTGCTCGGTGAGCACCGACAGGGTGGTACCGACGAGCAGGATCAGGAAGAGCACGCGCAGCGGCGTGATCAGAATGGCGTTCAGCAGCCGCGCCTGCTGGGTGATCGGGGAGATGTCCCCGTAACCCGTGGTCGAGAGGGAGACGGTGGCGTAGTAGAAGGCGTCGACGACCGTGATCCGGCCGTCGGCCCCACCGCCGCCTTCATACCCCTCCTGATCGAGATACACCACGAGGGCCGCCAGGGCCAGCGTGAGCACGGCCATCAGGACGCGCTTGCCGATGAGCCGCCACGGGCTCTCGGCGTTCGCGGGGATGCTCACCACGCCCACGAGGATGTGGTCGGGGCTCTCGTCCAAGGGGTCGCTGCTGCGGACACGGGACGCGAGTGCGCGCTTCCTCACCATCGGCAGCTCCGTTCCGGGACGGGACCGCCGTCGATCATCGGGGTCACCGGGACCATCGTGGCCTATCGGTCACCGTCGGACAACAACCGGCCTCTCCCCGGTCCGGTGGAGAGGAGTCGGAGCAGCTCCTCCGCGTCGGGGAGATCGGCCGGTTCGACGGTCCTCCCGGCGCGGACGTAGTGGAAGGCGGCCCGGACCCTGTGGAGTTCGACCGGTCGTCCGAGCCTGGCGGAGAGGACTCTCGCCCACGCGTAGCGGTAGACCGCCAACTGGAGCGAGACCGCGGGCATCTCCCAGGGGCCAGGGACCCGCCCGGTCTTCCAGTCGACGACGATCCAGTCGTCCCCGTCCGCGAACACCGCGTCCATGCGGCCACGCAGCAGATGCTCCCCGAGTCCGACCTCGAACGGCACCTCCACCGCCTCGGGTGTCTGTCGGGCCCATCGCGACGATTCGAAGGCCTGCTGCAACGCCGTGAGGTCCGACTCCGACACACCGTCGACCGCGCCATGGTCCCCGGCGCCGGGGAGATCGTCGATGTCCAGCAGGTGGGTGGCCCCGAAGCGGTGTTCCAGCCACAGGTGGAACCGCGTTCCGCGACGGGCGAAGCGGTCGGGCCGGAACGGCACCGGTCGGCGGAGGCGATCGGTGAACGCGTCGGGATC